>JBJMHU010000091.1:0-3766 GCA_045807225.1 Ornithinibacter sp.
GGCTGCGGGTGCCGAGCCGGGCCATCGCGCCGTCGGTGTGCGCGAGGTACCAGGAGAAGTCCTCACCACCCAGTGACTGCGAGGTGGGCACCGGGTGCATCGCGCCGGCGAGCGAGGCCAGCCGGAAGGCCTCGATGCCCGCGGTCGTGTTGACCACCGGCGGCACCCCCTTGACCCGCTCGACCTTGGCCTGCACGCCGTAGGGCTGCACCACCGCGTGCACGATCTCCTCGAGCAGCGGCCCGACCGTGAGCCAGGCCTGGGCGTCGAGCATCCGCAGGGTGCCCTGGCACTCGCCGGTCGACGGGATGACGTTGCTCGCGCGGCCGGCGCTGATGGTGCCCCACACCAGGGCCGCCCCGGCCCGGGGGTCGAGGCGGCGGGAGAGCGCAGCCGGCACGTCGGTGACGACCTTCGCGAGCGCGTAGGTGAGGTCCTCCGTCAGCTGGGGGCGGGACGTGTGCCCACCGCGGCCGTGCAGCGAGACGGTGACGTGGTCGCAGGCCGCGGTCAGCGGTCCCTCGCGCAGCCCCACCTGGCCGACGTCGAGGCTGGGGTCACAGTGAACGGCGAACACGGCATCCACGCCGTCGAGCGCACCCGCGGTGATGGCCTCGTGCGCCCCGCCGGGGATGACCTCCTCGGCGGCCTGGAAGATGCCGCGCACGGCCAGCCCCCGCTGGACCAGGGCCGGCTCGCACTCCTTGAGGGCGAGCAGCGCCCCGAGCAGGGCCACGACGTGCACGTCGTGGCCGCACGCGTGGCAGACCCCCGCGGTGCGCGAGGCGTAGTCGAGGCCGGTGCGCTCGCGCACGGGCAGCGCGTCCATGTCGGCGCGCAGCGCGACCCGGTGCTCGGCGTCGGGTGCGCCGATGTCGGCGAGCAGCCCGGTGCCGGGCAGCAGGCGCACCCCGACGCCCGCGGCATCGAGGCGGCGGGCCACGGTCTGGGTCGTGCGCACCTCTTCGCGGGACAGCTCGGGATGGGCATGGACGTCCCGCCGGATGTCAGTGAGCTCGGCTGCGAGTGAGGAGATGCGCTCGCCGAGGGCGGCGAGGAGGGCATCGTCGTTCATCAGGCAACCAACCCTACCCGGCCGCGAGGGCTCGTCGGGCCGCCCACAGCCGACACACAGTGACGACGTGGTGCGACTGCGGCGGGGGTTTCCGGCCGGAAGCCTCAGCAGGACCGTGCGCAGGTCGCACGAAGACGGACAGAGAGGGATGCCGTCAGTCGCGCGCGGCCTTGTAGGCGTCCCAGCGGTCGGCGATGCCGGCCATCTCGCGCTTGACGAACTCGAGGAACTCGACGGACAGCTGCATCCGCTCGCCGGCCCGGGTGTCCTCCCCCACGGCGCCGCGGGCCGCGGCGAGCGCGGCCAGGATCGGTGCGTAGAGCTGGTCGTACTGCATGAGCATGTCGTGCCACGCGTCGTCCATGACCACGTAGAGGTCGCGTCGCGAGCCGCGCTCGCGTTCCCGGCGGATCATCCGCAGCTGGGAGAGGTAGCGCACCGCTCCCGAGACGCCCGCGGGGCTGACCTCCAGCACGGTGGCGAGCTCGGCCGAGGTGAGCCGGCCGTCAGGGGTCGCCATCAACGCGGCGAAGACCCGGGCCGGCAGGCGCGCCAGGCCCGCGTTCGCCAGTGCTCCGCCGAGGTGCTCGACCGCCTCGTGCAGCCCCGGTGCGGTGAGGTCGGTCGGCGGCCCTCCTCGCGAGGCTGCCGACACGCGCTTCCCGGCGGCCGGCGAGGGGGCGGGAGTGAACGGCATACGGGGAATTTACACCATTCACACATTTCTGAAGCGGGTGTAGCCTGACCTTCATGACTGATGTCATCTCCGTCTCCGGCCTGCACAAGGCGTTCGGCCACACCGTCGCCCTCGACGGCCTCAGCCTCACCGTGCGCGAGGGCGAGGTCCACGGCTTCCTCGGGCCGAACGGCTCGGGCAAGTCCACCACCATCCGCATCCTGCTCGGCCTCCTACGCGCCGACCGCGGCTTCGCGACCGTGCTGGGCCGCGACCCCTGGCACGACGCCACCGTGCTGCACCGCCAGCTGGCCTACGTGCCCGGCGACGTCGTGCTCTGGCCGAGCCTGAGCGGCGGCGAGGTCATCGACCTGCTCGGCCGGCTGCGCGGCGGCATCGACCAGGAGCGCCGCAGCCGGCTCGTCGAGCGCTTCGAGCTCGACGAGACCAAGAAGGGCAAGGCCTACTCCAAGGGCAACCGCCAGAAGGTCGCGCTCGTCGCGTCGCTGGCCAGCGACGTGCCGCTGCTCGTGCTCGACGAGCCGACGGCCGGCCTCGACCCGCTCATGGAGGAGGTCTTCCAGAGCGAGCTCACCGCCCTGAAGGACGAGGGGCGCACCGTGCTGCTCTCCAGCCACATCCTCAGCGAGGTCGAGCGGGCCTGCGACCGGGTGAGCATCGTGCGCGCCGGTCGCATCGTCGACAGCGGCAGCCTCGCCGAGCTGCGCCACCTCACCCGCACCCGGGTGCACGCGGTGCTGTCCACCGCCCCGACCCTCGAGGAGGTGCGCTCGTGGCGCGGCCTGAACGACGTGGTGGTCGACGACGCCGACCTGCGCTGCTCGGTCGACGCCGAGCACCTCGGCGAGCTCGTCGCGACCCTGGGCAGCCGGGGGGTCGAGAGCCTCACCTGCCAGCCGCCCACCCTCGAGGAGCTCTTCCTCGCCCGCTACCAGGCGCAGCCGGATGCCGGTGACGCGCCCGTCTCCTCGGGCTCGCCCGGTGCCCCGGGCGCCCAGCACCCCACGCAGGAGCAGCCGGTATGACGACTGCCACCGCGCCCGCGCCACCCATCGCCCCGACCATCTCGCTCGGCACCCGGCTGGCCGGGTACCGGCACCTGCTGCGCTTGGCCTGGCGGCGCGACCGCATCCTGATCCCGAGCAGCGTGCTCGGCCTGGTGCTGCTGTCGGTGGGGTCGGCGCAGGCGACGCTGGCGATCTACCCCACCGACGAGTCGGCCTCCGCCGGGCTGGCCGGCGTGCTGAGCAACCCGTCGGTCATCGCCCTCTACGGCCCGGTGGCCTCCAACACCGCCGACGCCCTCGCCGTCTTCAAGACCGTCATGATGGGTGCCTTCCTCACCGCCGTTCTGGGGTTCGTCGTCGTGCGCCGGCACACCCGCACCGAGGAGGACGAGGGGCGCCTCGAGCTGCTCGGCTCCGGGGTGGTCGGCCGCTGGTCGGCCCTCGCCGCTGCCGTGACCCTCGGCACCGTTGCCGTGGTGGCCGCAAGCGTGTTGTCAGGGGTCGGCCTGGCCGCGCTCGGCATGGACCCGCTGGGCAGCGCGGCCTTCGCCGTGTCGTGGATGACGGCGGGCCTGGCGATGGTGGGTGTGTCGGCGGTCGCCGTGCAGCTCGCCTCCACCACCCGCGGTGCCGCCGGGCTCGGGTTCGGTTTCCTCGGAGCGATGTTCGCACTGCGCGCCCTCGCCGACTCCGCAGACTCCGGCACCTTCGTGCACGGCCTGGGCTGGCTCTCGCCGTTGGGCTGGGCTGGTCGGGTCGAGGCCTACGGCGCCGACCGCACCTGGCTGCTGCTGCCCGGGCTGCTCACCCTGGCCGTGGGCGTCGCCGTGGCCGTCGTCCTGCTCGACCGCCGGGACCTCGGCGCCGGGCTGTTGCCCGCCCGCCCGGGACCCCCCCGAGCCGGCCGGCTGCTGAGCAACCCGTTCACGCTGGTCACCAGGCTCGCCCGCGGCACGATCATCGGCTGGACGGTCGGCATGATCCTCG
>JBJMHU010000092.1:0-18266 GCA_045807225.1 Ornithinibacter sp.
CCGGGGAGATCGCGGCGTCGCCGGGGTCGGCGAGGTCCTCGGGCGGCGGGGAGGTCATGCGGGAAGCCTACGCAGCGAAAGGGCCGTCTCCGCTGGGAAGCCGCACGGGGTGCTGTACCTTCCACACTGTGTCAAGCGCATGGTGGACCTGGGTGGGCATCGCCGTCGCCCTGGTCCTCGTGCTGGTCGGGCTGTGGCTGCTGCTGTCCTCGCGCAGCGACGCCACGAAGGCGTCCAGCCGGCCGGCCCGGGACAGCTTCCGAGCCGTCGACGACACCCCGGCACCCCCGCGCAAGCGCCTGGCCGTGGTGCTCAACCCCACCAAGCTGGACAGCACCAGCGACGACGTGCACCAGGTGATCGCGCGGATCTGCTCGGAGCAGGGGTGGGACGAGCCGCTGTTCATCGAGACCTCGGAGCACGACGTCGGGTTCGGCCAGACCCGCGAGGCGCTGGCCGCAAAGGTCGACGTGGTGTGTGCGTTCGGCGGCGACGGCACCGTCCGGGCCGTGGCCCAGGAGATGGTCGACTCGGGCGTGCCGATGGGCCTGCTCCCCGGCGGCACCGGCAACCTGCTCGCCCGCAACCTCGAGATGCCGACCGACGACCTCGCGAGGTCGGTGGAGGTCGCCATCACGGGGCGCAACCGGCACATCGACGTGGGCTGGATGCGGCTGAACCCCGACGAGGCGCACCTCGAGGAGCACGTCGGCGAGGGGTCGTCCGCCGGGCTGCGCCGCCACGCGTTCCTGGTGATGGCCGGCCTGGGCCTGGACGCGGCGATCATGGAGGAGACCTCGGAGAAGCTCAAGGCGAAGATCGGCTGGACGGCCTACGTGCCCGCCGGGCTGAAGCACCTGCTCGTCGAGCGGTTCAAGGCGCAGCTGTCCGTCGACGGCGGGGAGCCCAGCACCGTGCGGGCGCGCACCGTGCTGGTCGGCAACTGCGGCAAGCTGACCGGCGGCATCAACCTGATGCCGGACGCCTCGCCCGACGACGGCACCCTCGACGTCGTCGTCATCGCGCCGAAGGGGCTCACCGCCTGGGCGGCCGTGGCCCTGCGGGTGCTCACCAAGAGCGAGCGCACCACCCAGAACCTCGACCGCTACCGCTGCCAGTCGGTCGGCATCCGGGTCGACCACGAGCAGAAGATCGAGCTCGACGGCGACATCATCGGCGAGGCGACGCACATCGAGGTCGAGGTGCAGCCGGGCGCGCTGATCGTGCGCACCGAGACGGGGCGCGCGACCGCCGCCTAGAACTTGCGCTCGCGCCACTGCCGCTCGAACGGCAGCCGCCAGGTGTAGGGCGCGATGAGCTGGTGGATCTGGTTCGGCCCCCAGGTGCCCTGCGCGTACGGACGCACCGTCGGCGGGTTCTCGATGAGCGGCTGGGAGATGTCCCACAGCCGCTCGATGCCGGATGCCGAGGTGAACAGGGTGTGGTCGCCGCGGGCCGCGTCGTAGATGAGCCGCTCGTAGGCCTCGAGCACGGCGCCGGCCCACGAGGTCTCCTGCATCGAGAACTGCATCGACAGCTTGTCGAGCCGGAACCCCGGGCCGGGACGCTTGCCGTAGAACGACAACGACATCCGCGACTTGTCGGCGAGGTCGAAGGTGAGGTGGTCGGGGCCGTTGTCGCCCACGCCGGAGCCGGCCGGGAACATCGACTGCGGGGGCTCGCGGAAGGCGATGGAGATGATCCGGGCGCCCTCCGCCATCCGCTTGCCGGTGCGCAGGTAGAACGGCACGCCAGCCCAGCGCCAGTTGTCGACGAAGCACTTCAGCGCGACGAACGTCTCGGTCTCGGAGTCGGGCTTGACGCCCGGCTCGTCGTGGTAGCCGGTGTACTGCCCGCGCACGACCTCATTGGGGTGGATCGGCTGCATCGAGCGGAAGACCTTGGTCTTCTCGCGGCTGATCGCGGCCGGCTCGAGCGAGGTCGGCGGCTCCATCGCGGTGAAGGCGAGGATCTGGAACAGGTGCGTCACCACCATGTCGCGGTAGGCCCCGGTCGCCTCGTAGAAGTCACCGCGCTGGGTCAGGCCGAGCGTCTCGGGCACGTCGATCTGCACGTGGGAGATGTTGTTGCGGTGCCAGATCGGCTCGAACAGGCCGTTGGCGAACCGGAACGCGAGGATGTTCTGGGCCGGCTCCTTGCCCAGGAAGTGGTCGATGCGGAAGATCTGGTCCTCGTCGAAGACCTCGTGCAGCTGGGCGTTGAGGGCCACCGCCGAGGCGTAGTCGGTGCCGAACGGCTTCTCCATGACGACCCGGCTGCGCACCACCAGGCCGGCCTCGAGGATGGTGCGCACGGCGGCGAGCGCTGCCTTCGGCGGCACCGACAGGTAGTGCAGCCGCTGGTTCTGGTCGCCGGGCAGCTGCGGCTCGGCCCGCTCGACCGCCTCACCCAGGGCCAGCGGACCGGCCGAGAGGGGCACGAAGTCGAGGCGCTGCGCGAACTCGCGCCAGTCGGCATCTCCCATCTCGCGGGTGCTGTGCTCACGGATGGCGACCAGGGCGAGGTCGCGGAACCCGTCGGCGGAGATCTCGTCCAGCGAGGTGCCCACGACGCGCAGGTCGTCGACGAGGCGCGACTGGAACAGGTGCAGCAGCCCGGGGATGAGCTTGCGCTTGGCGAGGTCGCCCGTGGCGCCGAACAGGACGAAGGTCGTCGGCATGGTCATGCGCACAGCCTGTCGTGAGCAGGTGCCCTTTGCCACCCTTCGTTACCGACGACCTCGGCGGTATGGTCAGGCGCAGCACCGGACCCCCCTCCGGACGGGCGGGGGGCCGGCGGGTCAAGGGAGCAGCGATGGCAGCGTTCACGGTGTGGAAGTTCGACGGTCCGAACGGCGCGCAGCAGGCTGCCGAGACGCTCAAGCAGTGCCAGCGCGACGGCATCGTCAAGGTCATCGACCACGCCGTCGTCACCTGGCCCGAGGGCGCCTCGAAGCCGAGCACGCACGAGGGCCACGAGGAGCGCTGGCACTCCAGCGGCTGGGGCGCGCTGTGGGGCGTGCTCATCGGGGCGCTGTTCTTCGTGCCGGTCATCGGCGGGGTGGTGGGCGCCGGGATCGGCGCGCTGAGCAAGATGACCGCCAGCGCCGGCATCAGCAAGGAGCAGCTCGAGACGATCCGCACGCAGGTCACGCCCGGCACGTCGGCTCTCTTCGTGGTGACCGAGGACGGTGACCTCGACCGGGTGGGCGAGCGCCTGCACATGCACAGCACGCTGATCGCCAGCAACCTCACCGCCGCCGAGCGCCAGGTGCTGATGGAGACCTTCGGCAGCTGAGCGGGCCGTCGGATCGGTCAGGAGCGCAAGAGCACCACCCGCGCTCGGATCGCCTCGGCATCCGCTGCGTCGATCTCGAAGCAGCCGAAGCGGATTCGAGACGTGGGCAGGTGGTCGCGGATGTCGGCGAGCGACACCGGCTCGACCTCGTGGAGGTCGGCCGCGCGCCGGAAACCGCCGGGGATGACGTCGCTCGGCTCGGGCGCGTCACCGGTGACCTCGCCGACGAACGTCACCGCGCGCAGCGGCTCGCCCCTGGGGAAGGTCGTGGTGGGCGAGTAGACGAGGATGCCGTCGCCGCGCGCCATCCGCGCCAGGGGTGCCTTCTTGCCGTGGTTGGCCATGATGAAGCCACCCCCGGCACCGCGCCGGACGTGGTCGCGCGAGGCCACGATGACCCAGTGCCGTGCTGCTGACGTCGCCATTCCGGAACCGTAGCCCCGGCCACCGACACGCCCCCTGGCGCCCGGGGAAGTCACCCGACGCACCGGATGGCGACCGGATCAGCCGAAGAGCTGCCGCCCCCAGTCGTCGCCGGGCCCCAGCCCCGGTGGGCACGCGAACACCGCCGACCCGGTGTGCTCGATGTACTCGTTGAGCCCGTCGGCCCGCGCCAGCGCCCGTTGCATCGGCACGAACTGCCGGTGGACGTCGCGCATGAAGGCGAGGAAGAACAGCCCGGCGTCGAGGTGGCCCGCGCCGTCGGTGCCGTCGGTGAAGGTGTAGCCCCGGCGCAGGATGCGGATGCCGTCGAGGGTGCTGTGGTGCGCCAGGCGCACGTGTGCGTTGGCCGCGATCCGCGGCTGACCGTCCATCCCGGTGGCGGCGAAGTCGGGCTCGTCGAACTCGGCCGCCCTCCCCAGCGGCGCCCCCACCTTCTTGTCCCGCCCGATCACCTGCTCCTGCTCCATGAGGGGGGTGCGGTCCCAGACCTCGACGTGCATCCGGATGCGGCGGGCGACGAGGTAGGACCCCCCGGACATCCACCCGGCGGCGCCCGGCACGTCGTCGGGTGCCACCCAGACGTGCTCGTCGAGCGCCTGGGTGTCCTCGGCGGTGATGTTGGCGGTGCCGTCCTTGAAGCCGAACATGTTGCGCGGCGTCATCTGGGCCTGCGAGGTGGATGCCGTGCGCCCGAACCCGAGCTGGCTCCAGCGCACAGAGACGACACCGAACCCCATCCGCACCAGGTTGCGCACCGCGTGGACGGCCACCTGGGGGTCGTCGGAGCAGGCCTGGATGACGATGTCGCCGCCGGAGCGCGCGGGGTCGAGGTCGTCACCGAGGAAGGCCGGCAGGTCGCGCAGTGCCGAGGGCCGCTGGTCGGCCAGCCCGAACCGGCCGTCGAAGAGCGTGGGCCCGTAGCCGATGGTGACGGTGAGGTGCCCGGGGGCGAGGTCGAGCGCCTCGCCGGTGTCCTGGGGCACCTTCCACGGCCCGCCGCCCACGACCCCGCCGGGCGCGGCCTCGGCGCCGAGCGTCATCCGCTCGGCGGCGACGGTCCACGCGGTGAGCAGGTCGCGCAGGGCGTCTCGGTCGTCGGTGACGACGTCGAGCGCCACCAGGTGCAACCGGTCCTGCGCAGCAGTGGTGATGCCGGCCTGCCGGGTGCCGCGGAAGGGCACGATGCCGTCCTCGCCCGCACCCGCCTGCAGGGTGCCCACGGCGGAGGCCGGGCCGGCGGCATAGGTCAACCCGGCAGCAGCGCCCGCGAGCGCGGCACCCGCACCGGTGGCGAGGACCGCCCGGCGGGTGGAACCGATCACGAGCCGGCGACCTCACCGGCCACGGTCGCGACGGGCTCCGAGAACGCGTCGAGCGCCTCGGTGAGCGCCTTGACGTCGGCGGGGGTCAGGTCGGTGTAGAGCACGAAGCCGTCACCCTTCTTGTGGGTGTCGATCACCTCGTCCAGAGCGGCCGCGCGCTCGTCGATGGTGGCCAGCAGCGCGGGGTTCTTGGCCTTGAGGAACGGGCGCAGCGCGTCGATCGCGGCGAGGGAGCCCTCGAAGTTGGCGTCGAAGTCCCACAGGTCGGTGTGGCTGTAGCGCTCCTCCTCGCCGGTGATCTTGCCCGTGGCCATCTCGTCGAGCAGCGCCTTCGACCCGTTCGCGAGCTGGAGCGGGTTGAGCTGCACCGCCTTGGCCTCCTTGACGAGCTCGGTCACGTCGGTGAGCAGCTGGTCGGCGACCTTGCCCGAGTCGGGCTGCAGGCCGTCGGCCCACAGGTCCTTCTCGAGGCGGTGGTAGCCGGTGAACGGCATCCCCTCGGCGACGACCTCCTCGCGACCGTCGATCTTCGGGTCGAGGTCTCCGAAGGACTCGGCCACCGGCTCGATCTCCTCCCAGTGCGAGCGCGCGACCGGGTAGAGCGCCTTGGCCTCGTCCACCTTGCCGGCCTTGACCAGCGCGACGAACTTCGTGGTGTCCTCGAGCAGCTCGTCGGCCTCGTGGCTGACGAACGCCTGGTACTTCGTGACGGCGGCCGCCAGCGTGGCGTCGCTGCTCGTCGGGGCGGCGGCGGCCGAGCCGGTCACCGTGAAGTCGGCGCGGATGCCGTCGCCCGCCATCCCCGGCTTGCAGGCGGTCTGGTAGGTGCCCGGCTCGGAGAGGTCGACGACGAAGTCGCGGGTGAGCCCGGGCGAGATGTTCTCGACCTCGCCGACCACCCGGTCGTTCTCGCCGTAGACGTAGAACTCGTTGACCTTGCTGCCGGAGTTGGTCACCGTGAACTTCACCTGGCCTGCGGGGGCGGTGGTGCGCGAGAGCTCGCACGCGGTGTCGGTGGCCTTGACCGTGATCGCGCCGGCCGGGTCGGCCGTGGCGTCGTCCTTGGCGGCGCAGCCGGTGAGGGCCAGCGCCGCGGTGGCGAACGCGGCGGTGAGGGAGAGGGAACGGGGGCGCACGAAGGGCTCCTGGGAGACGTCGGGTCACGGCGATGGACCGGCGGGCGAAGGGGTCGGGGGCAGAGGTCGGGGTCGAACGGATGGGGCAGCAGGTGGCGCACGACGGGCACCGGGTGGGTGCCGGGTGCAGGGCGGTCAGGCGCTGGTGGACTCCTGCACCGCCGGCGCGGTGGTGGTCGCGGCGACGGGCGCCTTGCCCGGGCGGAGGAAGAAGAACATGACCGTGCCGACGTAGAGCACCCACGCCACGGCCTGCAGCACCGTGGTGGCCGGGGTGAAGTTGAGCGTGCCCTTGAGCAGGGTGGCGTACCAGCTGCTCGGGTCGATGGTGTTGGACACGTCGAACGCGAGGTTGTTCAGGCCGGGCAGCACGCCGGCCTCCTGCAGGTCGTGGATGCCGTAGGAGAGGATGCCGCCCGCCACCAGGATGAGCGCGACGCCGGTCCACTTGAAGAAGGCGCCGAGGTTGATCTTCAGCGCCCCGCGGTAGATGAGCCAACCGAGCAGCACCGCCCCGGCGAAGCCGACCACCCAGCCGAGCAGCGGCAGGTTGTTGCCGTCACCCGCGGCCTGCGCGGTGGCGTAGAAGAAGATCGCGGTCTCCAGGCCCTCGCGGCCGACGCCGAGGAAGGCGACCAGGGCCACGGCGAGCGGGCCGAGGTCGAGGGCCCGGTCGAGCTTGCCCTTCAGCTCGCCCGAGATGCTGCGCGCGGCGGACTTCATCCAGAAGACCATCGCGGTGACGAACCCGACGGCGATGATGCTCGCCAGGCCCCCGATCAGCTCCTGCGCCTCGAACGAGAGCTGCCGAGTGCCGTAGGTGAGGGCGGCGCCCAGCACGACCGACAGCCCGACGGCGGTGCCCACCCCGAGCCAGACGTAGCGGATGCCCCAGGTGCGGTTGGTCTTCTTCAGGAACGCGAGGAGGATGACGACGACGAGTGCCGCCTCCAGGCCCTCACGCAGCCCGATGAGGGCGTTGCTGACGAACATCCCGCGGCTCCGTCCGGTGCAGGTAAGGCTTACCTGAGTTAGGTAACCCTAATGGGGGCTCGAGGTCAAATGCGGGTCCGCCCTGCGGAACACCGCTGCGGCTCCGATGGGCCATTGTCGATCGGCCACCACGCGCCGACGGCGTGGATGTGACCTATCGGTCGCTCGGGGAACCGTCAGCCCGACGGGGTGGCGAGCCGGATCTCCTCGTCGGTCGGCTCGTGCGGCTCCCGCGCCTCCGGCGGGAGGCAGTCGGTGATCGCCGCCATGATCCGGCGCGTGTCGGCCTGCGCCGAGCGTCCCTTGAGCTCGACGGGTGGCCCGACCCGCACCCGCACGGTCGGGGGGGAGGTGAGGTTGAGCACCCGCGGCACCGAGTCGGAGCGGGGCCACACCCTCTCCGACCCCCAGATGCCGAACGGGATGACGGGCGCCCCGGTCATCGCCGCCAGCCGGGCGGCGCCGGTGCGTCCCTTGAGCACCGGGTCGTAGAACTTGGCCCCCCGCGGGATGGTGCCCTGCGGCAGCAGGCAGACCATCTCGCCGCCCTCGAGGGCCACCGCTGCGTGCTCGAACGACTCCTTGCCCCGGGCCCCACGGTCGACGGGGATGCCGCCGAGCGCCGTGGCGATCGCGCCCACCACCGGGACGTCGAAGATCTCCTTCTTGCCCAGGCCGCGCGCGGTGCGCCCGGTGGCCCGCAGCAGCTGGACGATCGTCTGCAGGTCGAAGTAGGAGCGGTGGTTGCCGACGAGGATGGCCGGGCCGGTGCGCGGGACGTGCTCGGTGCCGGCGATGTCGAAGCGGGCGTAGGGGGTGAGCACGGGCGGGCTGGCCAGGAACAGCAGCCGCTGCAGCTCGATGCCGAGCACCGGCACCTTGAGCACACCGGGCGAGACGTCGAAGTGCACGATCGGCCAGCCGCGGGCCACGGCGTAGACGGTGAGCCGGGGGTCGGGGTTGACGGCAGCCGGCCTGCCGACGGCGGACAGCAGCGGCAGGTCGTAGATCGAGTCGGAGTAGGCGAAGCTCTCGTCGAGGTCGACGTCCTCGCGCGCGGCCCACTCCCTCACCGCGGCGAGCTTGCCCCGAGACCACACGAAGTTGCCGGTGATCGAGCCGTCGAAGCGGCCGTCGTCGCCGATCGTGTACCGCGTGGCGATGACGTGGTCGAAGCCCAGCCGGTCGGCGAGCGGCTGGATGAGGTGCTGCGGGGTCGTCGTCGCGAGCACCACCGGCCGGCCGGCCGCATGGTGCCGCTCGATGAGCGACAGTGCGAACGGGTGGATGACGGCAGCGATGGACTCGGCGGCCGCCTCGGCCGCGGCGTCGAAGGTCGCGCCGTCGCGGCCCTTGGCCAGCAATGTCGCCTGGCGGGCCAGGAAGATCGACGGCAGCGTCTCGCCGATGAGGTCGAACATGCCGTAGAGCAGGCCCTCGCCGGGCAGCTTGCGGGTGACCACGCCCAGGTCGTACATCGCGCGCGACAGCAGCGGGCCGGTGCCGCCCTGCAGCAGGGTGCGGTCGAGGTCGAAGATCGCCGCGCCGCTCATGGGGGGAGGCTACCGGTGACGGAACCTTCGTCACACGCCACGGGGCCACCGCATACATTGACCCGTATGCCGCGCGAGGAGCTCACCGCGTACGTCCTGGGCGGCGGCGGCGTGCTCGGCTCCAGCGAGGTGGGGATGCTGCGGGCGCTGGCGGAGCACGGCATCCGGCCCGACCTGGTGCTGGGCACCAGCATCGGCGCGCTCAACGGCGCGTTCATCGCCGCCGACCCCGGGCCGGAGGGGGCCGACCGCCTGGCAGCCGCCTGGGAGGCCGTCGTGCGTGAGGGCGTCTTCCTCGACAACCCGGTGCGCCAGGCGGCCCGGGTGGCGAAGTACCGCACCCACCTGCTGTCGAACGCACCGCTGCGCCACGTCATCGAGCGCTACCTGCCGGTGAGCCGCTTCGAGGACCTCGAGGTGCCGTTCCAGTGCGTCGCGGCCTGCATCGAGGACGCGAGCGGGGTCTGGTTCGCCACCGGCGACCTCACCGACCCGGTGGTGGCCTCGTGCTCGGTGCCCGGGCTCTTCCCGGCGGTGCGCATCGGCGACCGGCACTTCCTCGACGGCGGGCTCGTGCACTCCATCCCGGTCGGGCGGGCGCTGGCGCTCGGCGCGACCCGGATCTTCGTGCTGCAGGTGGGCCGGGTCGAGCAGGCCCTGGCGCCGCCGACCAAGCCGTGGGAGGTGGCGACGGTGGCCTTCGAGATCGCCCGCCGGCACCGCTTCGTGCACGAGATGGAGACCGTGCCCGACGACGTGGAGCTGCACGTGCTGCCCAGCGGCGCCACCGACAGCCCGAACATCTCGATCGGCCAGGCCCGGTCGAACCGGATGCGCGAGCGGATGGATGCCGCGCACGCCGCGTCCGGCGCCTACCTCAGGGGCGTTGCAGGGCCGTGACCACCTCGCGGCGCTGCACCTTGCCCATCGCGTTGACCGGCAGCGACTCCACGACGACGAACCGCCGCGGCACCTTGTAACCGGTCAGCGTCGCACGGGCGTGGGCGTGCAGCTCCTCGGGGTCGAGCTCGACGCCGTCGACGACCACCACGGCCGCGACGACCTCCTCGCTGCCGCTCGGGTGCGGCACGCCGACGACGGCGACGTCGAGGATGCCGTCGTGCCCCCGCAGCGCCGCCTCGACCTCCGAGGGGTAGACGTTGAAGCCACCGGTGATGATGACCTCCTTGATCCGGTCGACGATCGTGATGAAGCCGGCGTCGTCCATCGTGACCACGTCGCCGGTGCGGAACCACCCGTCGTGGAAGGCCACCGCCGTCTCCTCCGGCCGGCCCCGGTAGCCGGCGAAGACCTGCGGCCCGCGCACCAGCAGCTCACCGCGCTCACCGATCGGCACCGCCCGGTCGAGGTCGTCCGCATCGGCGATGCGCACCTCGACGTCGGGGAACGGCACCCCGATCGAGCCCGGCCGGCGGTCGGTCGTCATCGGGTTGCCGACGACCACCGGCGAGGTCTCGGTGAGGCCGTAGCCCTCCACCAGCAGGCCGCCGGTCGCGGCCTCCCAGCGAGCCACCAGCTCGGCCGGCAACGGCATCGCGCCCGACAGCGCGTAGCGGATGCCGGCCACCGACACCCCCCGGCGCTGCGCCTCGGTGGCGATCCGGTCGTAGAGCGGCGGGACGGCCGGCACGAACGACGGCAGCCGCCGCTCGATGGCCTCCATGAGCAGGCCGATCTCGGGCTTGGGAAGCAGCACCAGGGTGGCCGCGAGGTCGATGCCGAGCAGCATGCCGACGGTGACCCCGTACGCGTGGAAGAGCGGCAGGGCCAGCAGGATGGTCTCCTCGCCCTCCACCAGGCCCGGAACCCAGGCCCGGCCCTGCACCACGTTGGCGACGAGGTTGCGGTGGCGCAGCGGCACGCCCTTGGGCTCACCGGTGGTCCCGGAGGTGTAGAGGAGCAGCGCCACGTCGTCGGCAGCGGGGTGCGGGTGGCCGGGGTCGAGCGGAGGTGAGGTGACCAGTCCGCGCCACGCCAGCACCCCGGGCGCCGGAGTGCTCAGCTGCGCGCGGGCGGCCCGCGCCTTGGCGAGCGGCAGCCGCAGGGCCAGGCGCTTGGCCAGCGGCAGCTCGGCGGTGAGGTCGACGGCGACGACGTGCTCGAGCGACGAGCCGGCGCGCAGCTGCTCGACGACCGGCACGACCTTGTCCCACACCACGGCGACCCGGGCCCCGTGGTCGATGAACGGCAGGTGCAGCTCGCCCGCGGTGTAGAGCGGGTTGTGCTCGACCGCCGTGGCGCCCAGGCGCAGCACCGCGTAGAAGGCGATGACGTTCTGCGGGCAGTTGGGCATCACGAGCGCGACACTGTCGCCCGGGCCGACGCCGAGCCGCCTCAGCCCCTCGGCCACCCGCTCGACGCGCTCGGCGAACCGGGCGTAGGTGGTGGTGGCGCCCAGGAAGTCCAGGGCCACCCGGTCGGGGTGGTTGCGTGCGGACCGCTCGAGCCGGTCGACCAGGGTGCTGTCGTCGTGCTCGAGGTGGAGCGGGACCCCCGGGCCGTACGCCGTGGCCCACGGGGGCTGCGCTGCACTCATCGACGCCTCGTCCTGCTCGCCCCGGTCCGGTCCCGCGGATGTGCTCAACCTAGCGCCGCCCCGGGCCTACGCTGACGGCCATGGGCGCCCGCAGCATCCCCCCACCGCCGCTGGTGGTGCGCCGGGTGCTGCACGTGCTGTGGCCGCTCGTCGGCGTCGTGGTCAGCGGGCTGATGGTGCCCGTCATCGTGGCCGGGGCGTTCATGACCGTCGTCGACCGCCGCGCCCGGCTGTTCCGCGCCTCCTGCCTGGCCGTCGTGCTGATGTGGGTCGACATCCGGATGCTGCTCGGCTGCTGGGCGCTGTGGGCGAAGAGCCCCGACCACTCCTCACCGACCTGGCGCGAGGACCACGAGAAGCTCTTCTCGCAGGCCCTGGACTCGCTGATGTACTACGCCCGCCGCTGGGTGAAGCTCGAGGTGGTGCTCGCCGACCGGATGCACTTCGGCACCGACGACGAGCCGCTCATCACCCTGGCCCGCCACGCCGGCCCTGCCGACTCGCTGGCCATCGCCTGGCTGATGTCGCGCACCGTCGGCCGGCTGCCCCGCATCGTGCTGGCCGAGGCGCTGCGCTGGGACCCGGGCATCGACACGATCCTGAGCCGGCTCGACTCGTTCTTCGTGCCCTCGGGCACCGGCGCGGGCGACGACCGCATCGCGGGCCTGACCCGGATGGCCGAGTCGATGGTCGACGAGGACGTCTTCGTGATCTTCCCCGAGGGGAAGAACTGGACGCCGGGGCGGCGGGCCGGCTACATCCGGCGGCTGCGCGAGCGCGGCGACGTGGCCCGGGCCCGCCGTGCGGAGGAGCTGCGCCACGTGCTGCCACCGAAGACCCGCGGCGCCTGGGCGGCCCGCTCGGCCCGCCCGGAGGCCGACGTCATGGTGCTCGCCCACGCCGGGCTGGCCCGGCTCTCCACCCCGAGGATGATCTGGCAGGCGCTGCCGTTCGACGACCGGCCCTTCCTCGTCAAGACCTGGACGTACGCCGCCGACACGGTTCCGCTCGACGCCGAGGAGTTCGCGCAGTGGCTCGACGCCCGGTGGAGCGAGGTCGACGCGTGGGTCGGCGAGAACGCCTCGCCCGACCTTCCGGGGCACGAGCCGCGGCCCGACGAGGTGAGGGTCCGGTGAGGGACGCCCGCACCATCCTGGCCGTCGGGGGCGTGCTGGCGCTGGTCGCCGCCGGTGCGCTGGTCGCGACGCTGGCCGGCGGGTCGGGTGGTGACGGCTCCGCCAACGGCTCGGTCCCGGTCGAGGACCTCGCCGGGCTGAACGGCGCGTGGACCGTGGTCAACGACGGCTCCGCTCCCGCCCCGGTACAGGGTGTCGTGCGCCTGGTGTTCGGTGACGGGCGGGTGGTCGCCGAGACCGGGTGCAACACCGTGCGCGGCCCGGTGTCGGTGGAGGACAGCACGCTCCTCAGCACCGGGCCCCTGATGTCGACCCGGATGGCGTGCGAACCGGCCCTGATGGAGCAGGAGCGGTGGGTCACCGAGATGCTCGGCAGCCGCCCGCGCCTCGAGCGCTCCGGGCCCTACCTCTACCTGCACTGGGGCGAGGGCGAGCAGTGGTGGCTGGGCCTGGAGAGCGCGAACGAGACGTTCCCGGCATCCTGAGGGCGCAGGTGCCTAGCTCCGGCCGGAGCGGATGCCCTCGAGCCAGGTGCGCGCCGCGCTGAAGTCGGTGTCGCTGGTGAGCGGGGCGATGCTCGCGCGCTGCCGGTCGGCTCGAGGGTAGGAGCCCAGGAAGCGCACCTCGGCGCAGATCCGGCGCAGCCCCATCAGCGCCTCGCCGACCCGCTCGTCGAGCACGTGGCCCTCGAGGTCGACCGAGAAGCAGTAGGAGCCCATCGACTCCTTGGTGGGGCGCGACTCGAGCCGGGTCATGTTGATGCCGCGTGCGGCGAACTGCTCGAGCAGCGCGAGCAGCCCACCCGCGTGGTCGTCACGCTGGAACAGCACCACCGTGGTCTTGTCCGCGCCCGTCGGCTCGGGCAGCCTGCCGGGCCGCGCCACGAGCACGAACCGGGTCACCGCCGCCTGCATGTCGCCGATGCCGGTGGCCAGCTCCACCAGCCCGTGCAGCCGGGCGGCGGCGGGCGCGCACACCGCTGCGTCGTAGGACTGCTGCGCCTGCTCGAGCCCCTCGGCGGCGGCGGCGGTCGACAGCGTCGGCACGTACACGGCATCCGGGAGGTGCTCGGCCATCCAGCCGCGCACCTGGGCCCAGGCGTGCGAGTGCGTGCCGACGGCGCGCACGGCGTCGAGGCCGGTGTCGGGGCGGGCGGCGAGCACGAAGGTCACCGGCACGAGCACCTCGCCGGTCACGACGAGCGGGTCGCCGCTGGCGAGGGCGTCGAGCGTGGCGGAGACGCCGCCCTCGACCGAGTTCTCGATGGGCACCATGGCGCCGTCGATGTCGCCGGCGCGCAGGGCGGCCAGCGCCGCGTCGACCGAGCCGTATGCCGTGCGCTCGCCACCCGCCGCCGGAACCCACGCGTCGAGCGCCATCGAGGTGAAGGTGCCCTCGGGGCCGAGGTAGCCGAAGCGGGTCACGGGGTCTCCTTGCCGGTGCGGGCAGCGGCCAGGGCCTGCTGCTCCTCGGGGGTCAGGGTGGCGTCGGAGGTGCCCCCGACGACGCCCTTGGCGTAGGTGCGCGACTCGCCGCGCGCATGGATCGAGCTGAAGACCAGCCCGTCGCCGTGGTCGTCGATCACGGCCGCGCTGAAGCTGAGCCGGCCGCCCATGTCACCGAAGGCGTCGTAGCGCACGACGGCGACGTGCCGCAGGGCCTGGCGCAGGTCGGCGCGTAGCGCGGCGAGGTCGGCGTCACCGGCCGGCCGGTGCTGCTCGAGCGCCGCGACCCGGCGCCGGGTGTCGGCGCTGCGGCGCAGCAGCACCGCCATCCCCCCGACGAGGAACACCACGACCGCCAGGGGGATGGCGAGCAGCAGTGCCTCGAGGGGACTCACACCGAACACGGTCGACAGGCTAGGCGCTGGAGGCCGGGCACCGTCGACCATTCCACCGCCGACCGCGCCGGCGGGATGGCGGTGATCTCTCTCCCTGGTGCCACTGCATCACCTCGAAACCTGCGGTGGCCCGTGGACGGCTGCGCCCGGCATCCGCTGCGCTGCCTAGGGTGGACGCCGTGGGACTCGACTTCGCGACCGCTGCAGTGGTCTTCGGCACGATCTTCCTGGTCGAGCTGCCCGACAAGACCTTCATCGCAACGCTTGTGATGTCGACCCGGTGGCGGCCGCTGCTGGTGTGGATCGGTGTCTCGCTGGCCTTCCTCGTGCAGACCCTCGTGGCGGTGCTGGCCGGCGGGCTGATCTCGCGCCTCCCGCGCACCCTCGTCGAGGTGGTGGCCTGCCTGATGTTCCTGGTCGGCGGCATCCTGCTGCTGCGGGGGGCCGGCAAGGCCGACGAGGAGGAGGCCGAGACCGAGGCGGAGTTCGGGGCCAAGGCGGCCGGCCAGGTGGTGGGGTGGCGAGTGGTGACGCTGAGCTTCACCGTGCTGTTCCTCGCCGAGTGGGGCGACCTGTCGCAGATCCTCACCGCGTCGCTGGTGGTGCGCTACGACGACCCGGTGTCGGTGTTCGTCGGGGCCTTCCTGGCGCTCGTCGTGGTGTCGGGGCTCGCGGCGGCCCTGGGCCGCACCCTGCTCACGAAGATGCGGCTGTCCACGCTGCGCCGGATCGGCGGCGGGGTCTGCCTGGTGCTCGCCGCCCTCACCGCGCTCGAGATCACCGGCGTGCTGTGATCACCGAGGTGCTGTGAGCGAAGGCGCCGTGTCGACGTCGGCGCCCAGGCCGGCATCCTCGCTGGCCCGGTGACGCGGCCGGGTGACCCACCACAGCAGCACCAGCGCGGCCAGGGCCCCGGCGACGTCGGCGTTCTGCAGCACCCGCCCCGGCAGCTCGGGCCACTCGCGGTGGTTGAGCCACGAGATGCCCCACCACGGCAGCCGGCACAGGAAGAACGCCGTGACCCCGAGGCCGGCCCACAGCCGGCGCCGGTCCCGCAGCGGGTCGGCACCGAGCAGCGCGAAGACCACCACCACGACCCAGTGGAAGTGGTGGATCCAGGCCACCGGTGACAGCAGGCAGGCCATCAGCCCGACGGCGGCCACCTCGCCGATCGTGTCGCCGGCGAGGTGGAGGCGACGGGCCAGCCAGAACCCGAAGACGCCGACCACGGCGACGCAGACGAGCCACAGCACCGTGCCGGGCATCCCCTCTGGCCCGACGCGCAGCAGGAGGCCTCGGATCGACTGGTTCGACGTGCCGCCGTTGGGGCCGAGCCGCGCGGGGTCCTGCAGGGCGCCGCCCCAGAAGGCGAACGACGCCTGTGGCAGCAGCACCCACACGCCGAGCGTCACCACCACGGCGGTGCCGACCGCGGTGGCGGCCTCCTTCCACCGCCTGGTGACCAGGAAGTGCACGACGAAGACGCCGGGCGTGAGCTTGACGGCCATCGCGAGGCCGACGAGCACGCCGCGCGGCACCCGGCGGACGAGTCCGGGCCGCGGCTCGCGCAGGTCCATCAGGCAGGCCAGCACCATGAAGGCGTTGACCTGCCCGAACCGGATGCCGTCGCTCACGGGGTGCAGCCACAGCATGGGCGCCACCAGCGCGGCGAGAGTGAGCGGCATCCAGGTGCCGGTGCGCGAGATGAGCCGGTAGCCGGAGTACCAGACGATGGCGGTGGTCGCGAGCACCTGCAGCGCTGTCCACAGCCAGCCGGCGGCGCCGAACGGCATCAGCGCCAGCGGGATGGCCAGCACCGCCGCGAACGGCGGGTAGGTGAACGGCAGCAGCTGCGGGGCTTCGGTGAGCGCCGCGTAGACCGGGCGCCCGGTGAGGATGGAGACCCCCGCCTCGCGGTAGACCTCGACGTCGACCTGCCACTGGTCGAGCGGCCAGAACACCAGGTAGCGCAGCACGACGGGCACCGCCGCCAGCGCGATCAGCACCGCGGCGAGCACCCACCGGTGGCGCGGGACGGTGCGGTCGGCGGGTCGGGTCACGGCACCATTCTGGGGGGTCGGGAGGCCGCCGTGGCACCGGTGTCCCGAGCACCGCGGGAGCACCGCACAGGCCGCCGATACCCCGAGAACCTGAGCATCTGCTGATTCGGGCGGCGCGGCTACTCCCCCGTAACCTTGCCCCGTGCTGCGCAGAGCCCTCGCCATCACGGTCGCCCTCGCGGCCGTGCTCGGCGGGCTCCTCCTCGCGTCATCGAGCATCGCCAGCGGCGCCACGCGCGACGAGCCGGCCGGTGCGGTGGTGCTGGTCGGCACGGGCGGCATCAGCTGGTCCGACGTCGACCAGCGCACCACCCCGACCCTGTGGGGGCTGCTGCGCGACGGCTCCTCGGCCGCCCTGTCCGTGCGCTCGGTCTACTCCAACACCTGCCCGATCGACGGCTGGCTCGGGATCTCCGCCGGCGCCCGGGCGGCCGCCCCGCGTCCCGGCCCCGAGAGCAACCCCGCCGCCCGGCCCTGCCCGAGCGCGCCCATCGTCACCGGCGGCTCGGTGGTGCAGTGGCCGGCCTACCTCGCGGCGGCCGCCGACGAGCGCTTCGACTCTCGGCTGGGCCTGCTCGGCGACACCACGGCCGCCGGTCGGATGTGCCTGAAGGCGGTGCAGCCCTTCGCTGCGGCCGGCGGGGCCCGCCGCGACGGGCGCATCGAGCAGTACTCGCCGTGGTCGGACCAGCAGATGATGGAGGACCTCAACGGCTGCCAGGTCACCCTGGTCGACGTGGGGTCGGTGCGTGACCCCGATGACGTCGCCGCGGGCGAGCCGGCGCCGGCCTCGCGCCGCCAGCAGCTCGTCGAGATCGACCGGCGGATCGGTCAGGTCATCGAGGCCGGCCCGAACGGCGCCGACTACGTGGTGGCCTCGCTCTCGGATGCCGGGCGCAGCGAGCGCCTGCGCCTGGTCGTCGTGCGTGGCCCGCACTTCGGCCCCGGGGTCCTGGTGTCGTCGTCCACCAAGCAGAAGGGCCTGGCCCAGGCCCCCGACGTCACCGCCACGGTGCTGTCGGTGGTCGGGCTCCCGGTGCCGGATGCCGTGGCGGGCGCACCCCTCACCTCCGACCGCGCACCCGACAACTCCGAGCGGCGCGCGCAGGCACGGCTCACCTACCTGGCGGACTACGACGAGGCCAGCCACGACGTGCACGACCTCGTCGAGCCGTTCTTCATGGTGTTCGCCTACGGTCAGCTGGCGATCTACCTGCTCGTGCTGCTGGTCTACAAGGGCCGGCTGGGGTCCGAGGGCACCCGGGTGACCACGCTGTCGCGGGTGCGCGTGCTGTCGGTGGCGGCCGCCTGCGTTCCCGTCTCGACCTTCCTGGCCAACCTGCTGCCCTGGTGGCGCTTCCCCATCGCGATGATCTCGGTGGTGGCCGCCGTCGGGCTGTTCGTGGCGATCATCGCGACCGCCGCGCTCAAGGGGCCGTGGGGCAAGTGGGCGCTCGGGCCGATGGCGTTCGTGTCGGCCACGACCATGGTGGTGCTGGCGGTCGACGTGATGACCGGCTCACGGCTGCAGCTGTCGTCGCTGATGGGGCTGCAGCCGGTCGTCGGCGGGCGCTACTACGGCATGGGCAACCCGACCTTCGCGCTGTTCGCGACCGCCACCATCCTGCTGTGCACGGCGGTGTCGTCGATGCTGGTGCTGGCCGGGCGGCAGAAGGCGGCCGCAGGGGCGGTGGCCGGAATCGGCGGCATCGCGGTGGTCATCGACGCCATGCCGTTCTGGGGCGCCGACGGTGGCGGCCCGCCGGCGCTGGTGCCCGGGCTGGCCTACCTCATCCTGGCGGTGCTCGGGCTGAGGATGACCTGGCAGCGGGTGCTCCTGCTCGGGCTCGGCGTGGTGGCGCTGGCCTCCATCGTGGCCGGGGCCGACTGGCTGCGGCCGACGGCGTCGCGCAGCCACCTGGGCCAGT
>JBJMHU010000093.1:0-9869 GCA_045807225.1 Ornithinibacter sp.
CGGGCATCGAGGCCTTCCGGCTGGCCTCGCTCGCCGGCGCGATGCACCCGGTGCCCACCTCGCAGTCACTGGGTGGTGAGGACTTCTCCTGGTACCTCGCGCACACCGACGGCGCGATGGCCCGGCTCGGCACCCGCAGCCGCGGTGGCCCCACCTACGACCTGCACCAGGGCGACCTGGTCGTCGACGAGGACGCCATCACCTTCGGGGCCCGGCTGCTCTCGTCGGTGGCGGTGCTGCGGCGCCGTTCAGTCGCCCACCCCACGTCCACGGAGGTGGAGGCGACGTGACGGCATCCGACGCTGCTGTCGACTGGGAGGCGCTGCGCGCCGAGGCGGTGCGGATGACGACGCTCGCCTACGCCCCCTACAGCCACTTCCGGGTCGGTGTCGCCGGGCTCGTCGACGACGGGCGCATCGTGTCGGGGTGCAACGTCGAGAACGCCGCCTACGGCGTGACGCTGTGTGCCGAGTGCGGCATGGTGTCTCAGCTGCACGCCACCGGGGGCGGGCGGCTCGTCGCGGTGTGGTGTGTCGACCAGAACGGCGACAGCCTGATGCCGTGCGGCCGGTGCCGACAGCTGCTGTGGGAGAACGGAACCCCGCAGACGTTGCTGCAGACTCCCGAGGGCCTGCTGACGATGCGCGAGGTGCTGCCGCAGGCCTTCGGGCGCGACGTGCTCGACGCGGTCGCCCCCGTCGACTGACCCGCCACACCTTTCCCGCCCGGTGCGGGAAACCCCACCTTCGCACCACTTCATTTCCCCTGCGAAGGTCAAGCTTCCGGTGCGAACCGTCGCCGGTCGGGCCGGCGGCCGAGCAGCCTGCGCCCCTGCCATGATGTGCCGATGAGCGAATCCTTCGATGCCGTCGACGTCATCATCGCCAAGCGCGACCGCCACGAGCTCACCGACGAGCAGATCCGCTGGGTCATCGACGCCTACACCCGCGGTGCCGTGGCCGAGGAGCAGATGAGCGCGCTCGCGATGGCGGTGTTGCTCAACGGGATGACGCGCCGCGAGATCGCCACCTGGACCGCCGCGATGATCGCCAGCGGGGAGCGGATGGACTTCTCGGGGCTGTCGCGCCCGACCGCCGACAAGCACTCGACCGGTGGCGTGGGCGACAAGATCACCCTGCCGCTGGCGCCGCTCGTGGCCGTCTTCGGCGTGGCGGTGCCGCAGCTGTCCGGGCGGGGTCTGGGCCACACCGGTGGCACCCTCGACAAGCTCGAGTCGGTGGCCGGCTGGCAGGCGGCGCTGTCGAACGAGGCGATGATGCAGCAGCTCGAGGACGTCGGGGCCGTCATCTGCGCTGCCGGGTCGGGTCTCGCACCCGCCGACAAGAAGCTCTACGCGCTGCGTGACGTCACGGGCACCGTCGAGGCGATCCCGCTCATCGCCAGCTCGATCATGAGCAAGAAGATCGCCGAGGGCACCGGTGCGCTGGTGCTCGACGTGAAGGTGGGCAGCGGCGCGTTCATGAAGACCCGCGAGGACGCCACCGAGCTGGCCCGCACGATGGTCGACCTCGGCAAGGACGCCGGGGTCAACACCGTCGCGCTGCTCACCGACATGTCGACGCCACTCGGCCTGACCGCCGGCAACGCCCTCGAGGTGCGCGAGTCGGTCGAGGTGCTCGCCGGCGGTGGCCCGGCCGACGTCGTCGAGCTCACCGTGCGCCTGGCCGAGGAGATGCTGGATGCCGCCGGGCGCGGCGGTCAGGACGTCGCGGCCGCGCTCGCCGACGGCCGCGCGATGGACGCCTGGCGCCGGATGATCGCGGCGCAGGGCGGCGACCCCGACGCGCCGCTGCCGGTGGCCACCGAGCGCCAAGAGGTGCGCGCCGGCACGTCGGGCGTGCTCGCCGAGCTCGACGCGTATGCCGTGGGCGTGGCCGCGTGGCGGCTCGGCGCCGGTCGGGCCCGCAAGGAGGACCCGGTGCAGGCCGGGGCCGGCATCGAGATGCACGCCAAGCCGGGTGATGCGGTGCGCGAGGGCGACCTGCTGCTCACCCTGCACACCGACGAGCCCGACCGGTTCGACCGGGCCCAGGGTGCGCTGCAGGGGGCGATCACGATCGCCCCGGAGGGCACCGCGGTGGAGCGTACGCCCATCGTCATCGACCGGATCGCCTGAGCTCCGGCGCTGGTCGGAGCCAGCGCTGGTCGGAGCCGGCGCTGGACGGAGCCGGCGCTGGACGGAGCCGGCGCTGGGAGCGGTCCGGCGCGCGTCGCTACTAGGGTGTCGGTCGTGCCCGAGCCCACCGCAGACCTGCCCGCCACCATCGTCGCCCGAGCCCCCAAGGCGCTGCTGCACGACCACCTCGACGGCGGTCTGCGACCCGCCACGGTCGTCGAGCTGGCCGAGGCGTCCGGCTACGCCGACCTGCCGACGACGGATGCCGATGAGCTGGGTTCCTGGTTCCGCGACGCCGCCGACTCGGGCTCGCTGGTGCGCTACCTCGAGACGTTCTCGCACACCGTCGCCGTGATGCAGACCGCCGAGCAGCTGAGCCGGGTGGCGCGCGAGTGCGCCCTGGACCTGGCCGCCGACGGCGTGGTCTACGCCGAGTCGCGCTTCGCGCCCGAGCTGCACATCGAGGGCGGGCTGTCGCTGCCCGAGGTCGTCGAGGCGGTGCTGGCGGGGTTCCGCGAGGGTGAGGAGGAAGCGGCAGCCGCCGGCACGCCCATCCGGGTGCGGACCCTGCTCACCGCGATGCGTCACGCCGCCCGCAGCCGCGAGATCGCCGAGCTCGCCGTGGCCTACCGCGAGCGCGGCGTCGGCGGGTTCGACATCGCCGGGGCCGAGGCCGGGTTCCCTCCCACCCGGCACCTCGACGCGTTCGAGTACCTGCGCCGCGAGAACGCCCACTTCACCATCCACGCCGGCGAGGCGTTCGGCCTGCCGAGCATCTGGGAGGCGATCCAGTGGTGCGGCGCCGACCGGCTCGGGCACGGCGTGCGGATCGTCGACGACATCACCACCGGTGACGACGGCATCCCCGTGCTCGGTGGTCTGTCGGCCTACGTGCGCGACTGCCGCATCCCGCTCGAGATGTGCCCCAGCTCGAACATCCAGACCGGCGCCGCGGAATCCGTTTCAGCGCACCCGATCACGATGCTCAAGGAGCTGCGCTTTCGGGTGACGGTCAACACCGACAACCGGCTGATGAGCGGCACGTCGATGAGCCGTGAGATGCAGCTGCTCGTCGACGAGGCGGGCTGGACCCTGGACGACCTGCGCTGGGCGACGATCAACGCGATGAAGTCGGCGTTCCTGCCCTTCGACGAGCGGCTCGAGATCATCGAGTCGGTCGTCAAGCCGGGCTACGCCGCCCTCGGCTCCGCCCACTGACCCCGCCCACTCCCGCGAAATCGGGGAGGGAGGGGGCCGCGGCTCAGCGGGGGGTGCTGAAGGGGTCGGCGGGGATGACCCGGGCGCGCAGCCGCTCCTCGCGCCACAGCCGCTCGAGGTCGCGGCGCCGGCGCTCGGCGATGACGGCGGACAGCACGACCTCCGGGTGGTAGCGGCCGGGGGGCGGCGGGCTGACGTAGGGCAGCGTCGAGTGCAGCAGCTCCAGGCCCAGGGTGTGCCGCGACGCCGGGGTCAGCCCCGGTGCCCGGGCGAGGAACTGGCGCACCGCCACGGTCAGCCCGGAGGGCAGCGTCGCCACGTCGGCCGAGCGCGCCCACTCGGCGAGCGCGAGCGGCATCCCCGGTGGTGGGGTGAGGGTCAACCGGGCGCGCTGGGTGACGACGACCGTGCCCGCCGCCATGTCGCCGAGGCGCTTCGCGCGGGGGTGGATCATCGCCGTCACCAGGGCCGGGATGCAGAACAGCAGGTAGATCTCGACGTAGCCGACCAGCGCGCGCACCAAGGCGTGCCGGGCCGTGGCCGGGCCGCCGTCGTCGCGCACGACGCGCAGGCCGAGGGCGAGCATGCCCACCGACCGGCCGCGGCTGAGCGTCTCGACCGTTGCCGGCATGCCGATCAGGACCAGGCTGGTGAGCAGGATGGCGGCGATGCCCTGCACCGCCTCTGACGTCGCGGCCGTCACCGCACCGAACACGAACGCTCCGGCGACCAGCACGACCAGCACGAGGAAGACGTCGATGGCGCCGCCGGCCATCCGGGCCGCGACGCTGGCGACCGGCACCTCGACGGCGACCCCCTCGCCGGTGACGAGGTCGTCGGTGGCGTAGCTGCGGTAGCCCCCGGGGTCGCTCACCGGGTGATGCTAACCCGGGCGGGCGCCCGTTCCTCGGCGGTTAGGCTGCCCGGGTGGACCTCGACGCGTACCTCATGGCCCACCGGGCCCAGTGGGAGCGGCTCGAGGAGCTGACCTCGCGGCGGCGCCTCACCGGGGCCGAGGCCGACGAGCTGCTCGACCTCTACCAGCGGGTGTCCACCCACCTGTCCGTGGTCCGCTCGGCCAGCCCCGACCCCTCGGTGGTCACCTACCTCTCGTCGCTGCTGGCGCGGGCCCGTGGCACCTCGGCCGGCGCCCGCACCTCGACGTGGACCGACTTCCTGCGCTTCTTCACCCGCACCTTCCCGGCGGCGCTCTACCGCACCCGCTGGTGGTGGGGGACCACCGCCCTGGCGAGCGTGGCGCTGGCCGCGCTCGTCGCCTGGTGGTCGGTCGGCCACCCCGAGGTGTGGACCCGCGAGATGACGCCGGCCGAGATCGAGGCCTACGTCGGCACCGACTTCGAGAACTACTACTCCGAGTTCCCGCACGGCGAGTTCGGCACCCTGGTGTGGGTCAACAACGCCCAGGTGGCCGCGCTGTGCATCGCCCTGGGGGTGCTCGGCCTGCCGGTGCTGCTGCTGATCGGCAGCAACGTGGTCAACGTGGGCATCGCCGCCGCGCTCATGCTGAGCAACGACCGGGGCGCGCTGTTCTTCGGCCTCATCCTGCCCCACGGGCTGCTCGAGCTGACCGCGGTGTTCGTGGCCGGCGGCGTCGGGCTACGGCTGTTCTGGTCATGGATCGAGCCCGGCCCGATGAGCCGGGTGGAGTCCTTCGCCAAGGAGGGACGCACCGCCATCGCGGTGGCGCTCGGGCTGATCGCGGTGCTGTTCGTCAGTGGCTCCATCGAGGGTTTCGTCACCCCGTCGGGGCTGCCGACCTGGGCCCGGATCGGCATCGGCATCGCCGTCGAGTTGCTGTTCCTGGCGTACGTCTTCGTCGTCGGGCGCGCCGCGGTGCTCGACGGCGCCACGGGCGACGTCATGGCGCGGGATGCCGGAGACGTCGCCCCCGCGACCGCCACCTGAGCGTCGGGCCGCCGTTGTCACCCCGGCTGCCGGCACGCGTCGTTCGGCGCTTGACCTGCACAGACGCAGGGTTCGGGAGGGCGTTCATCACATCCGGCCGGCCAAGCTCAACTCGCCTGCATCGCCCGGCGCCCGACGGTACCTTTCGAGGTGTGCTGACTGCACCGTCTCGCCGATCGGCCAAGACACCTCATGAGTGACCCGGCCACGCAGTGGCTGGACCGCGCCCGGTGGGTGGTCGGCGTCCTGGCCGGATTGCTGGTGCTCGGGGCCGTGGCCCTCTACAGCGTGCACGGCGTCGGCGCAGCCTTCTCCAACCTGGGCGAGACCGCGATCTCGCTGCTGGCGGGCACCAGTTGTGCGTTGGCGGCCGTCCGGTCATCCGGACGGCTCCGCAAGGCCTGGGCCGCCTTGGGCGGCGCGGCCTTTGCATGGGCCTTCGGGCAGGCGGTCTGGAGCTACTACGAGCTCGTGCTCGACGAACCCGTACCACCGGTCGGGTGGTCCGATGTCGGCTTCCTCGGGTTCGCGCTCGGCGCCGTGCTGGCCCTGGCGATCTTCCCGTCGAACGTCTCGGGCGCCGGCCGCTGGCGAATGTCCCTGGACGGCCTGATGGTCGCCTGCGCGGTCGGCCTGGTGTCATGGGCGACGGTCCTGGGAGCGGTGGCACGGTCGGGGGCCGACTCACCGCTGGCCATGACCGTCTCCGTGGCCTACCCGGCATCCGACATCGCCCTGCTCGTCGTCTGCATCCTGGTCATGTCGGGGTCCCGGGCGCACCGGGTGCCACTGGCGACGATCGCGGCGGGGCTCGCCCTGATGGCCCTGGCCGACAGCGCCTTCACCTACCTCACCGTGACCGGCGGGTATTCCACCGACAGCCCGATCGACCTCGGCTGGTTCTTCGCGTTCGGCGTCCTCGCGGTCGCCGGGCTCACACCGGGTGCCACCAAGGACAGCCCGCCGCATGCCCTTCCCCTGGTTGCGGGGGCGGTCATGCCCTACCTCGTCCTCGGGGCTGCGCTGGGGTTCATGATCTGGCATCGGGCCGCCTCCGACTCGGTCTCCACGGTGGAGATGGTGCTGTTCGTCCTGCTCGTGCTGCTGGTCTTCAGCCGCCAGTTCCTCACCGTGCGCGACAACCAGAGGCTCGCCCGCGCGCTGACCGAGCGCGAGGCCGAGCTGCGCCACCAGGCGTTCCACGACCCGTTGACCGGGCTCGCGAACCGGGCGCTCTTCATCGAGCGTGCCACCCGGGCCCTCGCGCTCCACCAGCGGGAGCGGCACCGCCTGGCCATCTGCTTCCTCGACCTCGACGGCTTCAAGCTGGTCAACGACGAGCTCGGGCACAGCGCGGGTGATGCCCTCCTGCGGGAGGTGGCCAACCGCTTCCAGAGCCGACTCACCGAGGCGGACACCCTCGCCAGGTTCGGCGGGGACGAGTTCGCCCTGCTGATGGAGAACCGGGCTGACCCCCTCAAGGTCGCGCGCACGCTGCTCGACAGCCTCAGTGAGCCCTTCGTCATCGCGGGCCGCGAGGCGTCGGTGTCGGCCAGCCTCGGGCTCTCCCGGGTCGACGTGTCCGATGCCACGCCCACCGTCGACGAGGTCCTGCTGCGCGCCGATCGGGCGATGTACGTCGTGAAGCAGCACGGCGGGGCGGACGTCCTGACGTACACCGACGCACTGAAGCTGGCCGAGGTGGATGACGCGGCGCTGGGCCGCGCCCTGGCACCGGCGCTGGCACAGCACGAGCTGACCCTGTCCTACCAGCCGATCGTCGACCTGTCGGCCGGGAGCCTGCACACGGTGGAGGCGCTGGTCCGTTGGACTCACGTGGGCCGCCAGCTCTCGCCGGAGGTGATCCTGCGGGTCGCCGAGTCGTGCGGGCTGACGGACTCGCTGTTCCAGTTCGTCCTGCAGCAGGCCTGCACCCAGCTGGCCCGCTGGAGGCAGCTGCCCGGCGGCGCCGACCTGCGAGTCGCGGTCAACATCACTCCCGCACAGCTCGGCTCGCACGAGCTGCCGTCGGTTGTCGCCGCCGAGCTGGCCCGGCACGGACTGACCGGCCGCCAGCTGTGCCTGGAGATCAGCGAGGCGCAGCGGCTTCCGGACACCGCCACGGTTCACGGGGTCTGCAAGGAGCTGCGGGGCCTCGGGGTTCGGCTCTCGCTGGACGACTTCGGCACCGGGCAGAGCACCCTGGCTCGGCTGCGGGACCTCCCCGTGGACGAGGTCAAGATCGACCCGTCGTTCGTCGCCAACCTCGACCGCGACGAGTCACAGCGACGATTCGTCTGGGGTGTGGTCACGTTCGCCGAGTCGATCGGCCTGACGGTGGTGGCCGAGGGAGTCGAGCGCACGGCGGAGCTGGAGGAGCTGATGCAGCTGGGCTGCCCCCTCGCTCAAGGCTTCCTGTTCTCCCGACCCCTACCGGCGGGCGGCATCGACGAGCTCATCGGGCCCACACGGGACTGGCTCGACCCAGCGCAGTCCACCCCGGTCGAGCCGACGCGAGGAGGGGTGAGGCAGCGGTCCCGGGAACCACGGGGCTCGGTCCTTGCCGGGGAGGGCCCCGTCGCGCTGTCGGACTGATGTCGCTGGGGCGACCTGTTGGTCGATCCCAGTGCGCCGGTCTTGCCGGGGTCTACCGGTCAGAGCAGGCCCTGGCGCTTGAGCATCAGGTAGTGGTCGGCCAGGCGCACCGGTAGCTCGTCGGGTGCGGCATCGATGACGTCGACGCCCAGCTGCTCCAGCGCGGATGCCGTGCGCCTCCTCAGTGCGAGCGTGCGCTCCGCGGCGGCCGCGTCGTAGACCTCCCCGGTGCTGGTGCGGGCGGCTCGCATCGCCGCCAGGGCCGGGTCGCTGACCGAGGCGACGACGACCCGGTGGTGGGCGGAGAGCGGCGGGAGCACGGGCAACAGTCCCTCCTCGATGGCGGAGGACTCCAGCGAGGTGAGCAGCACGACCAGCGCCCGGTGCGTGCCGAGCCGCACGACCTCGGTGGCAAGGGCCGACCAGTCGGCCTCCACCAGCCGTGACTCGACCGGGGCGAGGTTCGAGATCGTGTCGTGCAGCAGCCGGGCCCGGTCGGTGCCCGAGATCCGCGCGTGCACGACCCGGTCGCCGGCGATCACCTGCACCCGGTCGCGGGCGTGACCGGCCAGCGCGGTGAGGAGCAGCGCGGCGTCCATCGCGGCATCCAACCGGGGTGCGTCGCCGATGCGACCGGCGCTGGTGCGCGAGGTGTCGAGCACGATGACCACCCGGCGGTGCTGCTCGGGCTGCCAGGTGCGCACGACCAGGTGCTGGCGGCGGGCGGTGGCGCGCCAGTCGATCGAGCGCACGTCGTCGCCCTCGACGTACTCGCGCAGGCTGTCGAACTCGGTGCCCTGGCCGCGGATGCGCACCGCCGCCCGGCCGTCGAGCTGGCGCAGCACCGCGAGCCGGCTCGGCAGGTGCTTTCGGGAGGGGAACGGGTGCAGCGCCCGGATCGACCCGGGCACGGGGAGCGACCGCTGCCGGGCGGCCAGGCCCAGCGGCCCGAGCACCCGCACGGTGACGCGGTCGGCCACCCGGTCGCCGCGCCGGGTGGGCACCAGGTGGGTGGTGAGGCGCACCCGCTCGTGCGGCGGCACGGCGAGCTCGTGCACGGCATCCACCGCGCCCGCCGACGGCGGCCACGCGTCGCGCAGCACGCCTCGGACCCCGCGCCCCGAGGTGTTGGTGACCCACAGGCTGCTCGTCGTGCTCTCGCCGAGCCGCACCTGGGTGGGGTCGCTGCGCACGATGCCCAGCACCCGCGGGCGGCTGGCGAGCAGCACGTCGAGGGCCACCAGCACCAGCACGAGGAGCAGCCACCAGCGCACCGTCGACGCGTGCGGCCACACGGCGACCGGTGCCAGCCCGAGCAGGGCCAGCACGACGGCGCGCCGGGTGATCGCCATCAGCGGGGGACGGGCACCGAGCCGAGCGCGCTGTCGAGCACCGCGCCGACACCGACGCCCTCGAGCTCGGCCTCGGGACGCAGCGAGAGCCGGTGCGCGAGCGTCGCGTGCGCCAGGGCCTTGACGTCGTCGGGCGTGACGAAGGTGCGCCCCGCGAGCCAGGCCCACGCCCGGCTGGTGGCCATCAGCGCGGTGGCGCCACGCGGCGAGACGCCCAGGGCCAGTGAGGGCGACACCCGGGTGGCCCGGGCGATGTCGACGATGTAGGTCGCGACCTCGTCGGAGACCGCCACCTCGCGCACGGCCGCGACGCCGGCGTCGAGGTCGGCGACGGTCGCCACAGGGCGGATGCCGGCCGCGGCCAGGTCGCGCGGGTCGAACCCGCTGGCGTGCCGCCGCAGCACCTGGACCTCGTCGGCACGCGGCGGCAGGGGCAGCACGACCTTGAGCAGGAAGCGGTCGAGCTGCGCCTCGGGCAGCGGGTAGGTGCCCTCGTACTCGACGGGGTTCTGGGTGGCGGCGACCATGAACGGTGAGGGCAGTGGGTGCGGCTGGCCGTCGACGCTGACCTGTCGCTCCTCCATGGCCTCGAGCAGGGCCGACTGGGTCTTCGGGGGCGTGCGGTTGATCTCGTCGGCGAG
>JBJMHU010000094.1:0-4187 GCA_045807225.1 Ornithinibacter sp.
ACCGCCAAGGTGGGCGCGATCCTGGTCAACATCAACCCGGCCTACCGCTCGCACGAGCTCGTCTACGTGCTCACCCAGGCCGGCATCGCGATGATCGTCATCGCGCCGTCGTTCAAGTCGTCGAACTACGTGGCGATGGTCGACGCCGCCCGCGAGGAGTGCCCGGCGCTGGAGCAGGTGGTGGTCATCGGCCAGGCCTCCTGGGACGACCTGCTCGCCCGCGCCGAGGAGGTCAGCCCCGAGCGGCTGACAATGGTGCAGTCCGAGCTCGAGCCCGGCGACCCGATCAACATCCAGTACACCTCTGGCACCACCGGTTTTCCCAAGGGTGCCACGCTCTCCCATCACAACATCCTCAACAACGGCTACCTCGTGGGGGAGGTGTGCCGCTACACCGAGGAGGACCGGATCTGCATCCCGGTGCCCTTCTACCACTGCTTCGGCATGGTGATGGGCAACCTCGCCGCCACGTCGCACGGGGCCTGCATGGTCATCCCGGCACCGGGTTTCGACCCCGCCCTGACCCTCGCAGCGACCGCCGAGGAGCGGTGCACCTCGCTCTACGGCGTGCCGACGATGTTCATCGCCGAGTGGGCGCTCATCGAGTCCGGGGGGACCACGGGGGGCGGAGCCTCCCATGGGTACGACCTGAGCTCGGTGCGCACCGGCATCATGGCCGGCTCGCCGTGCCCGGCGTCGATGATGACCAAGCTGATCGAGGCCGGCATCCAGGAGATGACGATCTGCTACGGCATGACCGAGACCTCACCCGTGTCGACCCAGACCCGCACCGACGACTCCTTCGAGCGCAAGGTCGGCACGGTGGGGGCGGTGCACCCGCACCTCGAGATCAAGGTCGTCGACCCGCTGACCCGCGAGACCCTGCCGCGCGGTGAGGCCGGCGAGTTCTGCACCAAGGGCTACTCGGTGATGCTCGGCTACTGGGAGCAGCCCGAGAAGACCGCCGAGGTGCTCGTCGACGGCTGGATGCACACCGGCGACATCGCGGTGATGGATGCCGACGGCTACGTGCAGATCACCGGCCGGATCAAGGACATGGTCATCCGCGGCGGCGAGAACATCTACCCCCGCGAGATCGAGGAGTTCCTCTACACCCACCCCGACGTGCTCGACGCGCAGGTGATCGGCATCCCCGACCCGAAGTACGGCGAGGAGCTCTGCGCCTGGGTCCGGATGCGCGACGGCGCCGAGCCGCTCACCGCCGAGTCCCTTCGGGCCTACGCCGACGGCCGGCTGGCGCACTACAAGATCCCGCGCTACGTGCGGGTCGTCGACGAGTTCCCGATGACGGTCACCGGCAAGGTGCGCAAGGTCGAGATGCGCGAGGTCACCGTGAGCGAGCTCGGTCTGTAGGCCGCTGCGCGGCGCGTGGCGGGGGTGTCACCAGCGCCGCTCCCGCCGTGTGCGGAGCGGTAGGTTGTGCCGCGACGTCGCCCCCCCGCGCACCCCCGACGACAGGACCCCCCGCCATGACGGCCGCCCGCTTGATCCTGCTGCTGCTCCTCGTCCTCGTGGTGGTCGTCATCGTCGTGGTGGTGCTGCGGCGGGGCTCGGCACGGCGTGACGCGCACCGCGTGGAGGCGGCCAACCTGCGCTCCGAGGCCGAGACCCTCGCCGCGGGACTGGCCGGCCAGAGCGCGTTCGCCGACCAGGCGGCCGAGCGGGCCGAGGTGGCCCGGCTCGAGGCCGAGGAGCGGGCCCGTGAGGCGGCCCGGCTCGAGGCCGAGGCCGCCGAGCACCGGGCCGCGGTCGAGGCCACCCAGCGCGACTACGAGGCGACCATGCGCCGCGCCGACGACATCGACCCCGACGTCAAGGAGTCGCAGTACCCCGCGGTCACCGAGGCCGCCGACGGGCGTGCAGGTGCTGGGGCGACGCATCCGGATGCCGGCACGGACGACCGCGGTGGCGCTGCCGCCGGCGCCTCGGCCTGGGCGGCTCGCGGTGACGACGACCGGCACGGCGGAGCCGACCAGCACGGTGACAACGACCACGCGAACAGCGACGACCGGGGTGACAACGACCGCCAGGGCGGCGAGGAGAGCGAGCGGATCGCCTCCGCGGCCGGCTTCCGTGACGACGTGCCGGCCGAGCCGACCGAGGTTTACGCCGCGCACGATCGGGGTAGCGAGCCGGATATGAGCGACAACTCCAGCACCGAGACCACCCACCCAGGGGACGACGAGGGACTCGGCGCTGGAGGCGCCACCGTCGCAGCATCGGCCGGCGGTGGTGGGGCCTACGCCGCCACCCGCGCGATGCAACACGACGACGACGGCGAAGGTGCTCGCACCTCGACCGACGACACCACCACCACTGACGACACCACGACCACCGACGACACCACGGGCGGCAGGGACCGCAGCGACACCGATGTCACGGACGGCACGGACGTCGATCGTGCCGCCGGCACGGACCGGCCCGCCGGCGGCGGCGGCGAATCCCACGGAGCGGCCACCGATGGCGGCGACGGTGTCACCCGCCCCGAGGGCGACCCGGCAGAGATGACGATCATCGGCGAGCCCGAGGCCTACGCGACGACCGAGCCGGTGATGGCCTCCGAGCAGACCGCCCCGATCTCGCCGGAGCAGGCCGATGCCGGCGTTCCGCCGCGCACCGGTGACGCGGACGCCGCCCGGGAATCCGGCTCGAGCGACGAGCGGAACGACATCGCGGCCAGCGCCGACCACGCGCCCGCCGAGGCCGGCGCCGCCGTGGCCGAGACCGACGGCACCGACCGCAGCGCCGCCGACGTGGCGGAGCAGCCGACGCAGGAGCGCTACGACCCCACACCCACCCGCGACTGGGCCGCCGACGAGGGCGAGCTGCTCGAGGAGAACTCCGACCGCGGCGACCGGCTCGAGGCCGAGCGCAACGAGCTCGCGCACGAGGACGGGGACGCGAACCGCCCCACGGCAACAGACCAGGGTGACCTGGGTACAGCATCCGGCGATGGCACGGCATCCGGTCGCGCGGGCACCACCGCACCCGGTGATGCGGGCACTCCGGCATCCGCCGCCCGCCGTGTCTCGGCGTTCGAGGAGATCCGCGACGGTGGCTTCGGGGTCGGCTCGGCAGCGCCGCTCGACGGGGGCGCGCAGCCGCTCGACCATCCGGTGCAGGGATACCGCGACATGACCTACCGGGCGCCCGGCGACCGCGGCTACGACGCGGGCGAGCCCGACGTGTGGTTCTACGACGAGGGCGCGGCCCAGCGCAGCGGCTTCCGGCGCGCCGACGGCTGAGCCCGGCCCGCTCCCACGTCACGACGCGGCTCGCCCACTCCGGGCGGGCCGCGTCGCCGTGTGTGCGATGGGTCATGACGGTCACACCGTGTGCGCCTGCGCTGGAGCGACCCGATAGGTTCGGGGCACCCCCTGTGAGGCCGAGAGGAACCGCCGTGCGCATTGGAGTGCCGAGAGAGACCCGACCGGGTGAGACGAGGGTCGCGGCGACCCCCAAGACCGTGGAGGCGATCCGGGCCCTCGGCTACGCGGTGTTCGTGGAACAGGGGGCGGGTGCGTTGTCCAGCTTCGACGACGCCGCGTACCTGCGAGCGGGCGCCGAGGTCATCGACGGGGCGGTCTGGAACGCCGACGTGCTGCTGAAGATCAATGCGCCGTCGCAGGCCGAGATCTCGCTGCTGCGCCCCGGCCAGGTCGTGGTGTCGCTCCTCGCGCCCGCCCTGAACCCCGACCTCGTGCAGGCCCTGGCCGCCCGCGGCGTCACGGCGCTGGCGATGGATGCCGTGCCACGCATCTCGCGCGCCCAGTCCCTCGACGTGCTGTCGTCGATGGCGAACATCGGCGGCTACCGCGCGGTGGTCGAGGCGGCGCACGAGTTCGGGTCGTTCTTCACCGGCCAGGTCACCGCGGCGGGCAAGGTGCCGCCGGCCAAGGTGCTCGTCGTGGGCGCCGGGGTGGCCGGACTGGCGGCCATCGGCACGGCATCCTCGTTGGGTGCCGTGGTGCGGGCCTTCGACGCGCGCCCGGAGGTGGGGGAGCAGGTCGAGTCGATGGGCGCGGAGTTCCTGCGCATCGACGTCGAGGAGGCCGGGCCGTCGGCCGACGGGTACGCGAAGGAGACCAGCGCCGACTTCGATGCCAAGGCCGAGGAGCTGTACGCCGCCCAGGCTGCGGACGTCGACATCCTGATCACCACCGAGC
>JBJMHU010000095.1:0-16659 GCA_045807225.1 Ornithinibacter sp.
CCAACGAGAGCGCCCAGCTCTTCCGGCGCCAGGGTGAGCACCGGGTGTGCGTCTCGGCCGCAGAGCGCCCGGTGGGGCTGCGCGCCTCCATCCCGGTCGGCGCCACCTTGTCGATGCGGGCCGGGTCCGCCGCGCAGGTGCTGCTCGCCTGGGAGGAGCCGGACCGCCTGCACCGCGGCCTGCAGGGCGCCGCCTTCACCGCGACAGCGCTGTCAGGTGTCCGCCGCCGGGGCTGGGCACAGAGCGTCGGAGAGAGGGAGCCCGGTGTGGCCTCGGTCTCGGCCCCGGTGCGATCCCCCTCGGGTCGGGTCATCGCCGCCGTGTCGATCTCCGGGCCGATCGAGCGCCTCTCGCGCCAGCCGGGGCGGCTGCACGCGGCCACCGTGATCGCGGGGGCCAACAAGCTCACCGAGGTGCTGACCCGCCACGCGGCGCAGCAGGACGTCCAGAACCACGCCTGACCGCCTCGGCCCGGCGGCAGACGTCCGTCCCCGCCGCAACACGGATGTCACACGGCGTGCGCGCGCCGGCAACACCGGCGCGGCAGATTTCGACCACCACCGGTTTGCCGCGCAGGAGGTCCTCCATGTCCCTCAGCCCCGCCCAGCGCATCGCCCGTGACCGAACCCGCCTGCTCGGCTTCCCGCGCCCCGGTCGCCGGGCGATCGTCGTCGGCGGCGGCCCCACGGCCGCCCGCCGCGCCGCGGCCCTGACGCGCGCGGCCACCCCCGTCACCGTGTTCGCGCCGGTGCTGTGCGACGACGTCTTCGACCTGCTGGCCGAGCGGCTCGTCACCTGGGAGAACCGCTGGCCGGTGGCCGAGGACCTCACCGACGCCTGGCTGGTGCACGCGGCGACCGGCGACCAGGAGATCGACGCACGGGTGTGCGCCTGGGCCACCCAGCTGCGCACCCCGGCCTGACGGTCAGGACGCGAGGCTCCCGCCGATCCGCTCGCGGGCCGACTCGCCCCGTCGCCCGACGGGCACGACCCCGGCCACCGTGCCGAGCCCGTAGGGCCGCTCCGTCGCGTAGACGCTCTCGGCGCCACCGGGTGCGACGGCATAGGTCTCGTGCCAGATGGTGAGCGCGCGCGGCGCCGACTTCGCCCTGCGGTAGAACTCCAGCCACGCCTCGCGGTGCCGGTGGTCCGTGGAGCTCGCGTAGGCGTAGATGTCCTCGGTGCTGCGCCACCACTGGATCATCGTGGTGCCGGTGAGGTCGACGGTCGACCGGCTGCCCAGGTAGCCCAGCGACTCCTCCTCGCCCCTGGCCGCGGCCGCCTTGTTGCGCTCGAGCTCGGCGATCATCGGTGGCATCGCCCGGATCACCTGGCTGACGACGCCCAGGTGCCACGGCTGGTGGATCCGCACCCCGATGAGGAAGAGCGCGAGCGGCCCGTCGTACACGTGCGTGACCCGGTTCGTCATGTCGTCTCCTTGGATAGTGTCGCTGCCCAATGGCTGCTCGTGCCATATTGGGCAGTGGCACTATCCATTGTCAACCCCGAGGGAGGCCCGGTGCGGATCTCAGAGCTCGGCGAGGCGACCGGCGTCCCCGTGCACACCCTGAAGTTCTACCTGCGGGAGGGGATCCTGATGCCGGGGGCCACGCTCTCGCGCACGCGGGCCGACTACGGGCCCGAGCACGTGGAGCGGGTGCGCCTGGTGCGAGCCCTGGTCGACCAGGGGGGCGTCGCGATCGCCGGCGTGCGGGCCATCCTCGACGCCCTCGACGCCCCACCGCCCTCACGGCACGACCTGCTGGGCGTGGCGGCCTGCGCGCTGCCGACCACGGCGGTCGACGAGCCGGTCGACCCGGAGGTGGTCGCCGTGGTCCACGGCCTGGGCTGGCACGTGGCCCCGGACTCCCCCGCGATCCGCTCGCTGTCGGCAGCCGTGCGCGCCGCGGACGCCGCCGGGGTGGGGCTCTCGCCGGCACTGCTGCAGGAGTACGCGCTGGCCGTGCTGGGCGTCGCCGAGGTCGACCTCGGGGTGGCCGAGCGCACGACGTCGCCGCAGGACGCGCTGCGCACCGTGGTCCTCGGCACCGTCATGCTGGACCCGGTCCTGGTCGCGCTGCGCCGGGTCGCCCAGGAGGCCGTGAGCGCCCAGCGCTCCTGAGCCCGCCGGCACCGACGGCGGACGCGACGAAGGCCCGGTCCTGTCGGACCGGGCCTTCACCTTCACGTAGCCCCGACGGGATTCGAACCCGCGCTACCGCCTTGAGAGGGCGGCGTGCTAGGCCACTACACAACGGGGCCGTGACCTGTTGTCCACCGCTACGACGCGGCGGGCAACGGAGAAGAACCTTACCGAACGGTGGAACTTTCTCCGAATCGCCCCCGGCCGGTCGGGCCGAGGGCGAGAGCTGGGGTACCAGGACTCGAACCTAGAACGGATGAACCAGAATCACCAGTGTTGCCAATTACACCATACCCCACGGGGTATGCCGTCAGACCTGTCGCGCAGCGGGTGGTCGTCGGGCGAACCGAGGACCGATCCTACCGGGCTGCCTGGTCCGCACCCAAATCGCGGATGCCGGCAGCGGCCGGACGGGGCGGGCCGGTCACAGCGTGGCGCGCAGTGCCCGCAGCCGGGTGAGGGTGGCCGCCTTGCCCAGGATCTCCATCGACTCGAACAGCGGCGGGGAGACCCGCCGGCCCGAGACGGCGGTGCGCAGCGGCCCGAAGGCGAACCGGGGCTTGATGCCCAGGCCCTCGACGAGCGCCTCACGCAGCCCCGCCTCGATGGCGGCAGCGGTGAAGGACCTCTCGCTGCCGAGCACGCCGGAGCGCTCGTCAGGCACCGCTTCCAGCGCCGCGACGGCGGCATCGAGCACCGCACCGGCGTCGTCGGTGAGCTGCCCGCGGGCGTCGTCGGCGACCTCGACCGCCTCGTCGGCGACGTAGAACGGGCCGACCAGGTCGCTCGCCTCCGTCAGGTGCGCCATCCGGGTCTGGATGAGCGCGGTGACCGCCTGCAGCCGGGCCAGCTCACCCAGTGTCGGGTTGTCGCCGAGCACGCCGTCGGCCTGCAGGAACGGCAGCAGGCGCGAGGCGAGGTCGTCGACCGACAGGCGGCGGATGTGCACGCCGTTGAGCCAGTCGAGCTTCTTGAGGTCGAAGATCGGCCCGACCGGGTTCACGTCGTGCCAGTCGAACCGGGCCGAGAACTCCTCGAAGCCGAACACCTCGACGTCCTCACCCTCGGCACCCTCGGCCGGCGGGTAGGCCAGCAGGGCGAGGAAGTTGACCAGGGCCTCGGGCAGGTAGCCCTGCTCCTGGAACCAGGTGAGCCGGGCGGCGGGGTTCTTGCGCTTGGAGATCTTCGACTTGTCGGTGTTGCGCAGCAGCGGCATGTGGGCGAACGCCGGCGGGGTCAGCCCCAGCCACTGGTAGAGCAGCACGTGCTTGGGGGTGGAGGAGATCCACTCCTCGCCGCGCACCACGTGCGTGACGCCCATCTCGGCGTCGTCGACGACGACGGCCAGGTGGTAGGTCGGGAAGCCGTCGGCCTTGAGGATCACCTGGTCGTCGGGCCGCGGGGCCGAGACGCGGCCCCGGATGAGGTCGTCGAACTCGAGCGGCGCGTCATCCGGGATGAGCATGCGCACCACGGGCGTCGGCGAGAACCCGGGCAGTGCCCGTCGCTCCTCCTCGGTCTTGCCCACGCACAGCCGGTCGTAGCCGGTGGGCAGCTTGGCCCTCTGCTGCGCCTCGCGCATCTCCGCCAGTCGCTCGGTGGAGCACCAGCAGTGGTAGGCCCTGCCCTCGGCGAGCAGCCGCTCGACGTAGGGGAGGTAGGTGTCGAGCCGCTCGCTCTGCCGGTAGGGCGCGCACGGGCCGCCGACGTCGGGACCCTCGTCCCAGGTGAGCCCCAGCCAGCGCAGCGTGTCGTAGACCTGCTGCTCGGAGTCCTCCCGGAAGCGGGCCCGGTCGGTGTCCTCGATGCGCAGGATGAAGCGCCCGCCCTGCTGGCGCACGAACGCCAGGTTGAACAGCGACATGTAGGCCGTGCCGACGTGGGGGTCGCCGGTGGGCGAGGGCGCCACGCGCAGGCGCACCGCGCCCGGCAGGGCCGTGTCGGCAGCGCTGGTGGTGCTCGGGGCGTCGGTCTCGGGGTGCTGGGGGTGCTGGCTCATGGTGGGCGACAGCCTAGTGACGCACGAAGGGGTTGCTGAGCACCCCGATGCCGTCCACCTCGACCTCGACCCGCTGGCCGGACTCCACCAGGCCGACCCCGGCCGGGGTGCCGGTGAGGATGACGTCACCGGGCAGGAGGGTGAACGCCTTGGAGGCATGCGAGATGAGGGTGGCCACGTCGTGGACCATGTCGGAGGTGGGGCCGTCCTGCACCACCGCGCCGTCGAGCGTGGTGGTGATGCGCTGGGCGGACGGGTCGAGGTCGGTCTCGATCCACGGCCCGAGCGGGCAGAAGGTGTCGAAACCCTTGGCGCGGGCCCACTGGCCGTCGCCGCGCTGCAGGTCGCGGGCCGTCACGTCGTTGGCGACGGTGTAGCCGAAGACGGCCGTGAGCGCGTCGTGCGGCTCGAGGTCCTTGGACAGCCGGCCGATCACGACGGCGAGCTCGCCCTCGTACCCGACCTCGGAGGTCTGCGGAGGCATCACGACCGGGTCGCCGGGGCCCACGACCGCGGTGTTGGGGATGAGGAACATCATCGGCTCGGCCGGGGTGTCGGTTCCCATCTCCTTGGCGTGGTCGGCGTAGTTGCGACCGATGCCGATCACCTTGCTGCGCGGGATGACGGGCGCCAGCAGACGCACGTCGTCGACCTCGTGCACCGTGCCGGTGAGCTCGATCCGCTGGTAGAGCGGGTCTCCCGTGATCTCGGCGATCCTCTCGCCCGTGCCGTCGACCAGCCCGTAGGCCGGGTCGTCACCCGTCGTGAACCTCGCGATGCGCATGGGTTCCAGCCTAGGGCCGGGCTCACAGGCGAGCGGCCACGGCCCCGCTCATCACGGCATACCCGGCGTCGTTCGCGTGGATGTCGCCGAGCCGGCACATCCAGGTCCAGGCGCAGATCGTGGCGACGTTGGTGGGGACCACGCCTCCGAGCTCCGGCACCAGGACGGGGGCGGTGACGGTGCTGCGGAAGGCGGTGGAGACGTCGGCGACGTCGGCGCCGACCGAGGCCGCCGACTGGGCGATGACCGTGTTCAGGGCCGCCTGCAGCGCGACCGACTGCTGCGCGACGGCCTGGATGCACGCGAAGTCGATGGCCAGCGGGGCGCGGCTGACGCGGGGCTGGACGTCGTTGGCGCCGATGTCGATGGTGACCAGGCGGGTGGTGCGCCGGTGGGCGTGGAGGAACTCGAGCGCCTGGGCCAGCTGCGTGCCCTCCTCGTAGGAGCAGCGTCCCCCACGGACCAGGGTGACCACGGTCTCGCCGCTGCAGGGGACGTTGACGAGCTTGGACTTGGCCGTGTCGGCCCGGACGGCGTCGTTGCCGAGCCCGGCCGACTCCAGGTGGTGACGCAGACAGGGGGAAGGCGCCGTCGAACCCGCCGCCCCGGGGTCAGGAGACGCCGGCCTGCTGGGCCGCCTTGGCGAGCACCCGGGCGACCGTGGCCGCGCCCTCGTCGGTGAGGTGGATGTCGGCGGCGGTGCAGATGTTGGTGAGCGTGCAGATCTTCGCGGCGTTCTCGGGCACGGTCCGACCGTTGATCGTCGTCGGGGTGGTGTCGTTGGTCGAGAACGCCTCGTCGAGCCCGACGAAGGTGGTGCCGGTCGACGTCGCAGACGACTCGATCGCGGCGCTCAGGCCGGTGTAGGCCTTGGCAGCCGCGTCGACCCCCTTGACGGGCTGGTCGAGCGCCTTGGCGGCCAGCCACGGGTTGTAGTAGCCGAGCACCAGCACGGGCACGTCGGGCCCGGCCGCCGTGCGCAGCCGCTTCAGGATGGCCGGGAGGTTCTTCTTCACCGTCGCGACACCGGAGCGCACGCACGCGGTGTCGACCTGTGCCCCGCCCCGCACGCAGCGCAGCAGGTCGTTGCCACCGATGTCGATGGTGACCAGCGCGACGTCCTTGCCGCCCTTGAGCAGCTTCTCGGCCTGCTCCAGCTGGCTGCCGGCGGCGAAGTCGCACTTCCCGCCCTTGACGAGCGAGGTCGTCGTCTCGCCGCTGCAGCCGAGGTTCTCGAGCGTCAGCTCACCCCCGCCCGCACCGAGCCGCCCGGCGGTGAGGGCGGGGTAGGCGGTGTCGCGCAGCTCGGCTCCCCCGGGCTGGTAACCGGCGGCGAGGGAGTCGCCCAGTGCCACGTAGAGGCCACCCGCGCCCGACGCGCCGGGCGACGGCGAGGCGGACGCGCTCGCGGAGGCCGATGGCCGTGACGCGCTCGAGGCGGCGGGCTCGGGGTCACCGCCGCACGCTGTGAGAGCGAGGGCCACCGCGACGGCGGCGGCGAGCGGGACGGTCCTGCGCATGGCGGTGGCCTTCGGGGTCGAGGGGCGTCAGGGGCGAACCGGACGTCGACACCCATCGTCCCTCACGACGAACGGGACCGGTCCGCGGGTTCCCGCCACGCCACGCCGGATGCCGCGCGGCCCGGACCTCCCCGACTTCCACCGCTGTCGTTACTACCGTTCGTCGTGCGAGAGCCCCTTCGGACCAGGAGCGCGTCATGTCCTTCAGCCAGGCCGTCAGCAGCGTCCTCCTCAACAAGTACGCCACCTTCTCCGGGAGGGCCCGACGCAGCGAGTACTGGTGGTGGTACCTGTTCATCACCCTCGTCGGCATCGTCGCCAACATCATCGACCGGGCCGCCGGGTTCACCTACAGCGACCTCACTGTGGGCGGCGGCTGGCTCGCCACCTTCACCGGCATCGTGTTCCTCATCCCCACGCTGGCCGTCGCCGTCCGACGGCTTCACGACACCGGCAGGTCCGGGTGGTGGCTGCTCATCGGCATCATCCCGGTCATCGGGTTCTTCGTGCTGCTCTACTTCTTCGTCCTCGACAGCGAGAACGACAACCAGTACGGCCCCTACCCCAAGGGCTGAGCGGTCCTGCGCGTGCTCGGCGCCTGCGCTCCGGGGCTCCCTCGCGTCGGTACCGTGGTGCGGTGACCCAGCGCGCGCTGCCCCGGCCCGAGTGGGAGGCGCTGGCGGTCGCCCACGAGGCCCGCGTCGATGCCGCCACGGCGGCCCACCGGGGACGTCGCGCCGACGGCCGCACCCACCCGGTCGAGGACTTCCTGTTCCGGTACTACAACAACTCACCGGCCCGGCTGCGCCGGTGGCACCCCGGGGCCGGCGTCGCGCTCGAGGATGCCGCGCGCCTGCCCCGAGCGGCTTGGAGCCACTACCGGGTGGAGGGCGACGCGGTGGTGCTCGACCTGCCGGGTCTTCTCGCCGCGCGGGCGCACACCGTCGACTTCGTGCGGAACCTCCTGTCCGCGACGGTCTCCCGACCCGCCCAGCTGGGCTGCTTCGGGCTGCACGAGTGGGCGATGGTGCACGGCATCGCCGCCGACGACGTGCGGCACGCGGGCTGGCCGCTGCGGCCGGGCAGCGACGGGACCGACGCGGTGGTGGAGCGGCACGGCATCCGCTGCTCGCACTTCGACGCGTACCGGTTCTTCACCGACTCCGCGCGGCCGCGGAACTCGCTGCGCCCCACCCGCGACAGCCAGGTCGCGATGGAGCAGCCGGGGTGCCTGCACGCGGGGATGGACGTCTACAAGTGGGCGTTCAAGCTGACTCCGCTGGTGCCGAGCGACCTGGTGGCCGACGCGTTCGACCTGGCCCGGGAGATCCGGGTGCTCGACATGCAGGCGTCGCCCTACGACCTGCGCGACCTCGGCTACCCGCCCGTGGCGATCGAGACCGCCGAGGGGAAGGCGGCCTACCTGGAGCGCCAGCGCAGGTTCGCCGAGCGCTCGAACGCCCTGCGTCACCGGCTCCTGGCCGTGCTGGACGCCGCGGTGGGAGCGACAGGGGTCAGCGCGGAGCGACCCCGGCGCGGACCAGGCCGTAGGTGACCGACTCGACGAGTGCGTCCCACGATGCCTCGAGGATGTTGGCGGCGACGCCGATCGTCGTCCACGAGGTGGTGCCGTCGGAGGTCTCGATGAGCACCCGGGTGACGGCGTCGGTGCCGTGCGCGGCATCCAGGATGCGCACCTTGTAGTCGATCAGCTCGAGGTTGCGGATCTCGGGGTAGAACTTCGCGAGCACCGAGCGCAGCGCCTGGTCGAGGGCGTTGACCGGTCCGTTGCCCTCACCGGTGCGTACGCCCCGCTCCCCCGCCGCGACGAGCTTGACGGTGGCCTCCGACAGCGCCTCGTCGTCGCCGCGGGCGTCGGTGATGACCCGCCACGACTCGACCTCGAAGAACTCGGGCAGCGAGCCGTCGAGCTCGCGGCGCAGCAGCAGCTCGAACGAGGCGTCGGCGGCGTCGAAGGTGTAGCCGCGCAGCTCGCGCTCCTTGACCGCCCGCAGCACCCGGGCCAGCGTCGCGTTGTCCTGCTCGTTCGTCGAGTCGAGGTCGAACCCGAGCTCGCGCGACTTCAGCTCGATGGAGGCGCGACCGGCCATGTCGGACACCAGCATCCGCATGTCGTTGCCCACCGCCTTGGGGTCCATGTGCTGGTAGAGGTCGGGGTCGACCTTGATCGCGCTCGCGTGCAGGCCGGCCTTGTGCGCGAACGCGCTCGACCCGACGTAGGGCTGGCGCGAGTAGGCCGGCACGTTGGTGACCTCGGCGATCGCGTGGGCGATGCGGGTCGACTCCTGCAGCCGGTGCGGCTCGAGCAGCGGCAGCCCCTTCTTGAGCTGGAGGTTGGCGACGACGGTGAGCAGGTCGGCGTTGCCGGTGCGCTCGCCGTAGCCGTTGATGGTGCCCTGCACGTGGGTTGCGCCGGCATCCACGGCCGCCATCGAGTTGGCGACCGCGCACCCGGTGTCGTTGTGGCAGTGGATGCCGACCCGCGCGCCGGTGGAGCCCACGACGTCGGCGACGACGTCGGCGACCTGGCTGGGAAGCATGCCGCCGTTGGTGTCGCACAGGGCGACGACCTCCGCACCGGCCTCGGTGGCGGCGCGGACGGCCTCGATGGCGTAGTCGCGGTCGGTGGCGTAGCCGTCGAAGAAGTGCTCCGCGTCGAGGAAGACCCGGCGCCCTTCCCCACGCAGGAACGCCACGGTGTCGCGGATCATCTCGAGGTTCTCGGCGAGCGTGGTGCGCAGCGCGCGCTCGACGTGACCGGTGTGCGACTTGGCGACCAGGGTGATGACCGGGGCCTGGCTGTCGAGCAGCGCCCGCACCTGCGGGTCGCTCTCCGCTCGGCCGCCGACCCGGCGGGTCGCCCCGAAGGCCGCGAGGGTGGCGTTGCGCAGCCGCAGGTCGGCCGCGGCCCGGGCGAAGAACTCGGTGTCCTTCGGGTTGGCGCCGGGCCAGCCGCCCTCGATGAAGCCGACCCCCAGCTCGTCGAGGTGCGCGGCGATGGCGAGCTTGTCCGCCACGGAGAGGTTGAGGCCCTCCTGCTGGGCGCCATCGCGCAGCGTCGTGTCGTAGACGTGGATGTCGGTCATCACTGCTTCCCCGATGTCGATCGGCATGCCGGTCGCCCGGCGTCTGTGCCCCGGCCCGTGAGGGCCGGGGCGGGACGTGTGCTGCTCCGCCCATTCTCGGACCGGCGCTGCTGCCGCGCCCCCGGGGGTGTGGGGATGCGACCCTCGCTTCCCGGTGGCGCCGCGCCCGCGACGCTCCCGACAAGCAAAAGACCCCCCGGGTGCGGGAGGTCTGCGCGACGAGGAGGTCTCGTCGCGCTAGCCGATAATGATCGTGGTGGTGGCCACGTCACGGAACGTCACGACGCGAGCCTCCCACGGGACCGGCCCCCCGGCCTACGGTTCGTCCACATGCTGGCCACGGTGGTCGGTTCCCGGCGCGCACAGGAGCGGATGCCGGTGGCGACCGCCATCGAGCAGCTGACCGAGGTTGGGCGGCCGTAGCGGCGGTGTGGGTGCGGGCGGGCCGCACGATGAGCCGGACGGCTCAGGTGTGGGTGACGACGGGGGTGCCGACCGTCGCGAAGTCGTAGACCCACTTGGCCGCAGGCACCGGCAGGTTGACGCAGCCGTGGGACCCCTGGGCGCCGGCATAGCCGAACGACGAGCGCCACGGGGCACCGTGCAAGGCGAAGCCGTTGTGGAAGTAGGAGACCCACGGCACGTCGGGGGTCTCGTACCTGGTGCCGTCGGCGTTGTTGCCACGCATGGTCTGCTTCTGGAACTTCAGGTAGACCTTGAAGGTGCCGACCACGGTCGGCTTCTTGTCGGACCCGTTGACCATCTTGACCGGGCCGTGCACGGCCTTGGCCCCGACGTAGGCCGTCATGGTGTGCGTGCGCAGGTTGACGTCGACCCACTTCTGGCCGTTGGCCGCGTGGTAGGCGAGCCGCTCGGCACCGGCCGCGACCCGGCGCTCCGTCCACGTCGCCGGCACCGCCCGCTGCTCGAAGGAGCCGCGGTAGTCCTTCCCCGACCGCAGCGCCGCGACGGCCGCCGCGGCCACCGCGTCGGCGTTGGTGACGGTGACGCCGTCCTTCGCCGGGGTGACGACCTGCGCCACCGAGCCGGAGGCGTTGACGTTGCGCACCCCTGCACCTGGCGACTTCTCGACGTCCTTGACGACCTTGTGCACCCAGGACTTCACCTTCGCGGCATCCAGGCTGGGGGCGCCCAGCGCCCCCTGGGCCAGGGGGATGGTGACCCAGGAGGCCTTGGTCTTCCTCGACGCCTTGTGCTCGGCGTCGCCGTCGGCGACCTTCACGGTGCGCTTGACCAGGGCGTTCGCCTGGTCGGCGACGTGCTGCGCGTCGGCGGTGGTCACGGCCGGCGCGGAGTCGACGAACTGCACCGTGGTCGTGGCGGACTTCAGGCCGTGGCCCGCGGCCGCGATGACGTCCTGGAAGCTGGCGGCGGCGAACGACGTCCCCTTCACCGCCGGCACGACGACGAAGGACTTCTTGTCGCGGGCGAGCTTCACGCTGGCGTCGGAGCCGGCCCGCCCGGCGCTGCTGACGAGGTCGGCGACGACCTTCTGGGTCCTGGCCGGGTCGACGTGCAGCACCGCGTCGACGTCACGCGGGGAGACCAGGGAGCTGGCATAGGACGACCACGACGCGTTGGCCCGGAACACCGCGTCGACGGTGGGCTGCACGTCGACCGCGTAGCCGAGGTCGGCCAGGTGGGCGGTACGCGTCACCTCGCCGGTGTCGAGGGTGATGGTGACCTGGTCGGCCCGCCGCTGCACGGCTGCTGCCACCTCGGCGCGGGTCATCCCCGCCACCGGCACGCCCGCGACCGAGCTGCCGGGCAGCGCCCGGTCCTGGTAGTGGTTGGCGTAGGCCGTGCCGGCGCCGAGGAGCACCAACGGCATGGCCACGGCGGCAGTGGTCAGCACCTTGGTGCGAGCCCTCATGATCTCTGGAACTTTCTCTCGATGCGGGCGCGCGAAGGCGGCGCCACCATCTATGATGCGCTGCCCGGGCGCATCTCGCGAAACCTGGCGCCCGCGACGCGCCGGTGGCGCTCAGTCTGCGCTCAGGCGCTGGTGGGCAGGTCGTGCGCCCGTTGCAGCTCCCACCAGCCGTCCGGTGCAGGTGGCTCGGCCACGTCGACGCGGTCGCCGACGCGCGGCACCGCCACCGGCACCGCCGCGCTCTCGGCCGCCACGAGCAGGCGCTCGACCGGCTCGGCCCAGGGGTGCGGGGCCAGCACGAACGTGCACCAGTGGATCGGCATCAGCAGGCCGCCGCGCAGGAGCCGGGTCGCCTCGACCGCCTCCTCCGGGTTCAGGTGGATGTCGTGCCAGGCCGGGTCGTAGGCGCCGACGGCCATCAGGGAGACGTCGAACGGGCCGTGTTCGGCGCCCAGCCGGGCATACCCCTCGAAGAAGCCGGTGTCGCCGCTGAAGAAGACCTTGCCGGCCCGGCCGGCGAGCACCCACGAGGCCCACAAGGTGCCGTCGCGGCGCAGGCCACGCCCGGAGAAGTGCTGCGCCTCGACGGCGGTGACCTGCACCCCGCGCACCTGCAGGCCCTCCTCCCAGTCGCACTCGACGACGCGGTCGGCCGGCACGCCCCATGCGTCGAGGTGCGCGCCGACACCGAGCGGCACGAGGAAGACCGCCGAAGTGAGGTCGACCAGCTGGCGGATGGTGTCCATGTCGAGGTGGTCGTAGTGGTCGTGCGAGATGACGACGGCGTCGACCCGGCCCAGACCGCTCAGCGGCACCGGCACCGCGTGCAGCCGGCGGGGGCCGACGTGCTGGCTGGGCGAGCAGCGCTCGCTCCACACGGGGTCCATGAGCAGGCGCACGCCGTCGAGCTCGACGAGGCACGAGGCGTGGCCGAACCAGGTGACGTGCACGCCCTCGGTGCGCGGTTCGTGCGTCGCGCTGACGACGGGGATCGGCAGGGCCGGATGCCGGGTCCCGGCGTTCTCGCGGAACCGGCGCAGCACGTCGCGCTGGCCCGACGGCATCGCCGAGGTGCCGCGAGAGGTGTTGTGGAAGGCGCCGGCCCGGTAGGCGGGCGAGCGCTGCGCCCGCTCCAGGCGGGCGCCCGTGGGACGGCCCCCCATGGCGGTGTTGACGCCCTTGCCCGCGGCGGCGAGCGCCCCGAGGGCACTGGCCGCGCCGGCGGCGATCGCGAGTCGGTTGAGCTTGGTCACCGGTCGATTGTCACCCGGCGTCGCCGTCCCCGGCCACCACCGGCCGCGCAGCGGACGACTGGTGAGCCGCCGCGGCCGCCACGAGCGCCGCGAAGAGCCGCCCGTCGTCCCCGGCCTCGGGGTGCCACTGCACCGCCAGCCTGAAGCTCGACGAGGGGTCCTCCATCGCCTCGAGGGTGCCGTCGGCGTGCCAGGCGCTGGGCCGGTAGACCGTGCCCTCGAGCGACGCCGGGCGCACCGCCTGGTGGTGGTAGGTCGGTACGTCCAGGGGCTCGCTGCCGAGGAGGTCGGCGAGCCGGGTGCCTGGCACGGGGCTCGCGTGGTGCGAGGTGTACTCCCCCGGCCGCGGGGAGTGCGCGTCGTGGCCCACGACGTCGGGCAGGTGCTGGTCGAGCGCTCCGCCGACCTCCACCGCCATCACCTGCATGCCGCGGCAGACCCCGAGCACGGGCAGGTCGAGGGCGGCCGAGACCCGGGCGAGAGCCAGCTCCCACTCGTCGCGGTCCCGCCGCGGTCTCTGCGAGCTGTGGTGCGGGTCGGCGCCGTAGCGGGCGGCCTCCACGTCCGCGCCACCGGCGATCACCAGGCCGTCCAGCCGGCCCAGCACCGCGGCCGCGATGTCGTCGTCGGCATCCGGCCGTGGCGGCAGCACGACGGCGACCGCACCGGCGCGCTCGAGCTGGTCGACGTAGCGGTGCGGCAGCACGGCGCTGCGCTGGGCGGTCCACGGTCCACGGTCGACGTCCTCGACGTAGCAGGAGATGCCGATGACCGGATGCACTGAGCTCATCCCACCCATTGTCCTCAGAGCGGGGTCACGTAGGCGCCGGAGATGCCACCGTCGACGAGGAACGTCGAGGCGGTCATGAAGCTGGACTCGTCGGACGCGAGGAAGAGCACGGCGTTGGCCATCTCCTCGGGCTCGCCGAACCGCCCCATCGGCACGTGCACCAGGCGGCGGGCGGCGCGCTCGGCGTCCTTGGCGAAGAGCTCCTTGAGCAGCGGGGTGTTCACCGGCCCCGGGCACAGGGCGTTGACCCGGATGCCGTCGCGCGCGAACTGCACGCCGAGCTCGCGGGTCATCGACAGCACGCCGCCCTTGGACGCGGAGTAGGAGATCTGCGAGGTCGCCGCGCCCATCACCGCGACGAAGCTCGCGGTGTTGATGATCGAGCCCGACCTGTTCTCGAGCATGTGCGGCAGGGCCGCCTTGCAGCACAGGTAGACCGAGGTCAGGTTGACCTGCTGCACCCGCAGCCAGGCGTCGAGGTCGGTGTCGAGGATCGAGTCGTCGTCGGGGGGGCTGATGCCGGCGTTGTTGAAGGCGATGTCGAGCTTGCCGTACCTCTCGACCGCGGTCGCGAAGAGCCGGTCGACGTCGTCCTTGCTCGCCACGTCGGTGTGCACGTAGGCGCCACCCACCTCGGCGGCCAGCGCCTCGCCGGCCGCGTCGTTGAGGTCGGCGACCACGACGGTGGCCCCCTCCTGCGCGAACCGCCGCACGGTCGCCAACCCGATGCCGGAGCAGCCGCCGGTGACGACCGCGACCTTCCCCTCGAGCCTGCCTGCCATCGATCTCTCCTATGCCTCGGTGCTGATGAAGACGTTCTTGACCTCGGTGAACGCGTCGAGGGCGTCGGGGCCCAGCTCGCGGCCGATGCCGCTCGCCTTGAAGCCGCCGAAGGGCGTCGAGTAGCGCACCGAGCTGTGGCTGTTGACCGAGAGGTTCCCGGCCTCCACGCCACGGGCCACCCTGATGGCGCGACCCACGTCGCGCGTCCAGATCGACCCGGACAGCCCGTATGCCGTGTCGTTGGCCTTGGCGACGGCGTCTGCCTCGTCGTCGAACGGCATCACCGCCACGACCGGCCCGAAGACCTCCTCGCGCCACACCCGGTCGTCGGTGCCGCTGGGCAGCACGACCGTCGGTGGGTACCACCAGCCGGCGCCCTCCGGAGCGGTGCCGCGGAAGGCGACGTCGACCGGGGCGTGCCCGGCATCCTCGGCGTGCTCGACGTAGCCGCGCACGGCGTCGCGCTGCCCGGAGGACACCAGCGGGCCCATCTGGGTGGCCTCGTCGCGCGGGTCACCGACGACGACCACCTTCAGGGCCTGCTCGAACCGCTCCATGAAGGTGTCGAACACGCTGCGCTGCACCAGGATCCGGGTACGGGCACAGCAGTCCTGGCCGGCGTTGTCGAGGAAGCTCATCGGTGCTGACGCCGCCGCCGTGTCGAGGTCGGCGTCGGCGAAGACGATGTTGGCGGACTTGCCACCGAGCTCGAGGGTCACCCGCTTGAGCTGGTCGGCGGCCTTGCGCATGATGCCCTGGCCCACCGCGGTCGAGCCGGTGAAGCAGACCTTGCGCACGTCGGGGTGGGTGACGAACCGCTCCCCCACCACCGACCCCTTTCCGGGGAGCACGCTGAACACCCCCTCGGGGATGCCGGCGTCGAGGGCCAGCTGCCCGATCAGCATCGCGGTGAGCGGCGTGAGCTCGGCGGGCTTGAGCACCACGGTGTTGCCGGCCGCCAGGGCCGGGGCCAGGCCCCAGCCGGCGATCGGCATCGGGAAGTTCCAGGGCACGATGACCGAGACGACGCCGAGCGGCTCCTTGAAGGTGACGTCGAGCCCTCCGGCCACCGGGATCTGCCGGCCGAAGAGGCGTTCCGGGGCGGCCGAGTAGTAGCGCAGCACGCTGACGACGTTGCCGACCTCCCACCGGGCGTTGCCGGCGGTGTGGCCGGAGTTCGCGACCTCCAGGGCGGCGAGCTCGTCGGTGGAGGCCTCCACCGCGTCGGCGAAGCGGCGCAGCAGCATCCCCCGGTCGGCCGGTGCCACGGCCCGCCAGGCGGGCCCGGCCTCCACCGCGCGGGCGATGGCCTCGTCGGTCTCCTCGAGGCCGACCAGGTCGATGGTCGTGACCACCTGCTCGGTGGCCGGGTTGATGACGTCGTGGGAGTAGGTGGTGCTCATCAGCGTGGGGTCACATCCTCTCGAAGCCGCGGACGCGCTCCCAGTCGGTGACCGCGGCGATGAACGCCCTGATCTCGACGTCCGCAGCGTTGACGTAGTGGTCGACGACCTCGTCGCCGAAGGCCGCGCGGGCGACGGCGCTGCCCGCGAGGAGGTCTCGCGCCTCGGCCAGGGTGCCGGGCACGTGCTCGTAGTCGCCCACGTAGGCGTTGCCCTCGCAGGCCGGTGGCAGCTCCAACCCCTCGCGGATGCCGTGCAGGCCACCCGCCATCATCGCCGCCACGGCGAGGTAGGGGTTGACGTCACCGCCGGGCAGGCGGTTCTCGACGCGCAGCCCGGAGCCGTGGCCGACGACGCGCAGCGCGCAGGTGCGGTTGTCACTGCCCCAGGCGACGGCGGTGGGGGCGAACGACCCGGCGGCGAAACGCTTGTAGGAGTTGATGTGCGGCGCGTAGAAGTAGGTGAGCTCGCGCATCGTCGCCAGCAGCCCGGCCATGAACTGGTCGAACAGCTCGCTGCGGCCGCCGTCGCGGTCGGAGTCGGCGAAGACGACCTCGCCGTCGGTGCCGCGCAGTGAGAGGTGGATGTGGCACGAGTTGCCCTCGCGCTCGTCGTACTTGGCCATGAACGTGAGGGACTGCCCGTGCCGGGCGGCGATCTCCTTCGCCCCGGTCTTGTAGACGGAGTGGTTGTCGCAGGTGCGCAGCACGTCGTCGAAGAGGAAGCCGATCTCGTGCTGACCGAAGTTGCACTCGCCCTTGGCGGACTCCACGTTCATGCCGGCCGCGTACATCTCGTTGCGGATCTCGCGCAGCACCGGCTCGACCTTGCTGCCGCCCAGGATCGAGTAGTCGACGTTGTAGCGGTTGGCACCGGTCAGCCCGTGGTAGCGCTGGTCCCAGGCGCGGTCGTAGGACTCGTCGAAGAGGATGAACTCGAGCTCGGTGCCCGCGAAGGCGGCGTAGCCGTCGGCCTCGGCCGAG
>JBJMHU010000096.1:0-10208 GCA_045807225.1 Ornithinibacter sp.
TTGGTGTGCAGCGAGTTGCAATTGTCATAGATCGCGATCAGCGCCTGAAGCGTGGTGCGGATGTCGTTGAACTGGATCTCCTGCGCATGCAGGCTGCGCCCGGAAGTCTGGATGTGGTACTTCAGCTTCTGGCTGCGCTCCTTGGCGCCTTACTTCTCCTTCATCGCGATCGCCCACACGCGGCGGGCCACCCGGCCGATGACGGTGTACTCGGGGTCCATGCCGTTGGAGAAGAAGAACGACAGGTTCGGCGCGAAGTCGTCGATGTCCATGCCACGGGCCAGGTAGGCCTCGACGTAGGTGAAGCCGTTCGCCAGGGTGAAGGCCAGCTGGCTGATGGGGTTCGCCCCGGCCTCGGCGATGTGGTAGCCGCTGATCGACACCGAGTAGAAGTTGCGCACCTGCTGCGCGATGAACCACTCCTGGATGTCGGCCATCATCCGCAGCGAGAACTCCGTGGAGAACAGGCAGGTGTTCTGGCCCTGGTCCTCCTTGAGGATGTCGGCCTGCACCGTGCCTCGCACGACCTGCAGGGCCTGTGCCCGGATGCCGTGCGCCTCCTGCTCGTCGGGCTCGCGTCCGTTCTCGCTGGCCCACGCCTCCACGGCGCGGTCCATCACGGTGTTGAGGAAGAAGGCGAGGATGGTCGGCGCCGGCCCGTTGATCGTCATCGAGACGCTGGTGGTGGGCGCGGTGAGGTCGAAGCCGGCGTAGAGCTCGCGCATGTCGTCGAGGGTGGCGACCGAGACGCCGGACGTGCCGACCTTGCCGTAGATGTCGGGTCGCCGGTCGGGGTCGCGGCCGTAGAGGGTGACGGAGTCGAAGGCGGTGGACAGCCGGGTGGCGGGCTGGCCCTGCGAGAGCATCTTGAACCGGGTGTTGGTGCGGAAGGGGTCGCCCTCGCCGGCGAACATGCGGGCGGGGTCCTCGTTGTCGCGCTTGAAGAGGAAGACGCCGGCGGTGAACGGGAAGTAGCCAGGCAGGTTCTCGCGACGCAGGAAGGAGACGAGGTCGCCGTCGTCGGAGTAGCGAGGTAGCGAGACCCGGCGGATGCGGTTGCCCGACAGCGACTCCCGCACCAGTGACGTGTGGATCTCGCGGTCACGCACGGTGACGACCTGCTCGTCGCCCGAGTAGGCCTCGACGACGGACGACCAGCCGGCGAGCTGGCGCGACACCGCCAGCGGCAGGTCGTCCTGGGCGTCGGACAGCAGGGCGTCGACGCCGGTGCGGTCGGACCCGGCCCGCTCGAGCTCATGACCCACCTCGGTGAGCCGCTGCACCCGGCGCGCGGCCTCGGCATACCGGCGGGTGTCGTCGTGGTAGCCGCGCACGGTCTCGGCGATCTCGGCGAGGTAGCGCACCCGCTGCGGCGGAACCACCTGGCGCAGCACCGACGAGTGGCGCACGCTGACCGGGGTGAGCGCGCCCTCGCCGACCTCGAGGCCGGTGCCGGCGAGCAGCCCGCGCAGCTCCTGGTAGAGGGCGGTGACGCCGTCGTCGTTGAAGGTGGCGGCCGAGGTGCCGAACACCGGCATGTCCTCGGGCTTCTTGCCGAAGGCGCCGCGGTTGCGCACCATCTGGCGCCCCACGTCGCGCAGGGCGTCCATGGCCCCGCGCCGCTCGAACTTGTTGATGGCGACCACGTCGGCGAAGTCGAGCATGTCGATCTTCTCCAGCTGGCTGGCGGCGCCGAACTCGGGCGTCATGACGTAGAGGTTGACGTCGGCGAAGCTGGTGATCGCGGCGTCCCCCTGGCCGATGCCGGGGGTCTCGACCACGACGAGGTCGAACCCGGCGGCCCTGAGGATGGTGAGCACGTCGCCGAGCGCCTCGGGCACCTCGCGCCCGCCCCGCGTGGCCAGGGAGCGGAAGTAGACGCGATCCCCGTCGAGCGAGTTCATCCGGATGCGGTCACCGAGCAGTGCTCCCCCACCGCGACGCCGCGTCGGGTCGATCGCCACGCAGGCGATCCGCAGCTTGTCCTGCTGGTCGACCCGCAGCCGGCGCACCAGCTCGTCGGTGAGGCTCGACTTGCCCGACCCGCCGGTGCCGGTGATGCCGAGCACGGGGGTTCGGCGGGTGCTCGCCGCCCGCTCCAGCTCGGCGCGCAGGTCGTCGTCGAGCCGGCCCGTCTCGGCCGCGGTGATGGCGCGCGCCACGGCCGCCCGCTCCCCGGACAGCACCGCCGCGGCGGTGGTCGGGTGCTCGGCCCACAGGTCGGTGTCGCACGCCTGGACGACCTGGTTGACCATGCCCGGCAGGCCGAGCCGCTGGCCGTCCTGCGGGCTGAAGATGGTCACTCCGGCGGCGCGCAGCCGCTCGATCTCGGCCGGCACGATCACCCCGCCGCCACCGCCGACGACCTTGACGTGCCCGGCGCCCGACTCGCGCAGCAGCTGCACGAGGTACTCGAAGTACTCGACGTGCCCGCCCTGGTAGGAGCTGACGGCCACGCCCTGGACGTCCTCCTCGATGGCCGCGTCGACCACCTCTCGCACGCTGCGGTTGTGGCCGAGGTGCACCACCTCCGCCCCCTGGGCCTGCATGATCCGCCGCATGATGTTGATCGAGGCGTCGTGCCCGTCGAACAGGGCGGATGCGGTGACGATGCGCACCGGGTGCTCGGGCACGTGCAGGTCGGGCGTCGAGGTGGTCGGCTGCGCTGCCATGGGGGTCCCTTCGGAGGCGGTCCCCGAATGGTAGGACGTCCTACTACCTACTCGGAAGTCACCGACCCCGTCCCAGCTTTCCCGCCCGGTGCCGGAAGCTTCGGGTTCGCAGGGCGACATTTCCCCTGCCGAGGTCAACCTTCGCGGATCGGGCGGGGAACTTGGGACGCGGGTCAGCGGGCGACCGCGGAGGCGTACGGGTCGGGCGCCGCGGCATCCACGAGCCACTCCGGCACCGTCCGCAGGAACGGCTCGTCGACCCGGGTGACCGGCACGTCGGCCTGCAGCCGGCGCCAGGACTCGGCCCGGTGCAGGCACGAGATCCGGTCGGCGTCGGCCAGCAGGTCGCGCAGGGTGGCGCGGTCCCAGCGGTCGGTCCACGGCTCGAGGTAGGCGTCGACCGCCCGCCGCAGCTCGGGGCCGTCGGGGTCGAGCTCGAGGCGGTTGCGCAGGATCCACACCGGGATCCGGGCGGCGGTCAGCGGGTGGGTCCACAGTGCGTCACCGAGGTCGATGAAGGCGATCGCCCCGTCGGGCCGGCGGAACGCGTTGCCCAGGTGCAGGTCGTTGTGCTGCAACGAGGGCCGGATGCCGCTCGCGGCCAGGCGCTGCGCCGCCTCGCGGATCCGCGGCAGCCCGTCGACGACAGCAGCGGTCTCGAGGTCGTCGAGCCGGCGCGGGTCGGCATCCGGGAGGGCCCGAGAGCTGTCGACGAGGTGCTCGACCCAGGACACGACCTCCCCCGGCTGCTCGGGGAACGTGCACAGGCCCGTGGCCAGCAGGGCGTCGGCGTGCTCGGCGACCCGTTGCTGCACGGCGGCCCAGGCCTGGAGCACCGCGACCCAGTCATCGAGCGGGGGCGCCTGGTCGTCGTGCCACATCGGCAGCCCGAGGTCGGCGGTCGCCAGCCATCCGTGGCCACGGTCGACCGCGAGCGGCGTGGCCACGGCATCCGGCACCAGTGCGTCGACCACCTCGACGAGCGCGGCCTCGAACGCCTGGGACGGGGCGTTCTCCTTCACCCACACCCGCCCGGCGTCCGTCTCGACGCGGGCGACGACCGACCAGAACCGCACCCGGTCACGGACGACCGGGCCGGTGGTGCGCACGCCGACGGCGCCGAGCGCCGGCCCCAGCCAGGCCTCGAGGGCGGCCAGCCACTCCTCGCTCTCCCAGCGGGCCGGGAGGTCAGCCTCCGGCACGGTGCCCCGCGACCCACTCGACCGCTTCCGCGTAGCCCTGCACCCCGTGGCCGATCACGTGGTGGTCGCACACGTCGGTGAGGTAGCTGTGGCGGCGGAACTCCTCGCGCGCGGCGATGTCGCTGATGTGCACCTCGACGCGCGGCACCCGGCAGGCCGAGAGCGCGTCGCGCAGGGCGACCGAGGTGTGCGTGTAGCCGGCCGCGTTGACGACGATGCCGGCGCTTCCGGTACGCCCCTCCTGCACCCAGTCGATCAGGGTCCCCTCCGAGTTGGTCTGCCGGAAGTCGACCGTGAGGCCGCAGCCCTCGGCCGCCGCCCGGCACAGGGCCTCGACGTCGGCCAGGGTCGCGCGGCCGTAGACCTCGGGCTCGCGCTCACCCAGCAGGTTGAGGTTCGGTCCGTTGAGCACCAGCACCGTGCGGTCGTCCATGAACCGGAGTATGCCGCCCCGGCCACGACGCCGCAGGCGGTTTCCGCGGCGGAGGCGGCACCGTGCCTCAGGGCCGGTACTGGTCGGTGAGCAGCGGCGCGCAGATCGCGTCGGTCGCGGTGCCGCCCGCCGCGGCCAGCTTCTCCTCGGCCGTCTCGGCCCGCTGGCGGCCCAGGTTCCACGAGAGCCAGTCCTCGCTCTCGGCCGGCAACCCGGCCGACCCCCGCGTGACGCACGACGCCACGTCCGCCGGGAGCCCGCTGATGATGGTCGGCGTCGCGTCTGCCGACAGCGTGGACAGGTAGAGGGTGTCGAGGGGCTGGCCCGCGTCGAAGCGGTCGATGTTGCGGCCCGCGACCCAGGCGTCGGGGTTCATCGCGGCGAACCCCAGCGCGAAGACGGCGGCCGAGACGAGCACGGCGCGCGGCACCCACCAGCCGGACAGCCGGACGAGGGCGACGAGCAGGAAGGCGATCACCAGCCCGAGCCAGAGCTCGAAGCCGTCGACGAAGACCCGCAGCACGGTGTAGCCGAAGGCCTCCTGGTAGAGCGACATCCGGTAGAGCGCACTGGCGACGACGGCGAGGGTGAGCAGGCAGAGGGTGCCGAGCAGCAGCCGCAGCAGGAGCCGGTCGCGCGGGGTGGCCCGCGAGGCGCGGCGCATCGTCAGGCCCACCACGACCACGGTGAGGAAGGTCGCCACGGTGAGCTGGCCGAACCCCTGGTGCACGTACTCGGCGTAGGTCAGCCCGGTGGTGCGCTGGAGGTACTCGTGCCCTCCCCACATGGCGGCGGCCTGCGCGACGAGGAACACGACGAACAGCGCGACCACGACCCCGAGCGGCACGGCCCACTCCCAGCGGTGGCCGGCCTTGCGCCCCTCGGGCAGTGCGAGGTCGGCCACCGGCGGCGGGTTGATCGCCAGGTAGGCCCCGGTGAGGGCGACCCCCGCCACGAGCACGAGCACGAACGTGCGCGCGACGATCGTGTCCCAGCCGAGGTCGGGGACCAGGGCTTCGGCCCACGACCCGAACAGCGCGTCACCGGAGGCGAACAGGCCGCCGAACAGGGCCAGCGCGACCAGCGAGAACCCGATCGTGCGCAGCACCGGCCACAGCTTCGACACCTTGGTGGTGGCGGTGATCGTGCGCCCCAGCAGGGGCAGGCCACGCAGCGCGGATGCCGGCCACGCGGCGACGCTCGCCGGCACCGCGAGCAGGGTGCGCGCCAGCGTGGTGCCGGCCGCGGCGACCACGACGCCGACGAGCACCATGAGCGGCACGACGCCGCCGGCATCCCGGATCATCGCGGTGGAGGCGAGCAGTGCGGCGAGCACGGCGCAGCCGATCGTCCACGGGTTGCGGCGGTGCCGGGCGACGACCCACATGAGCAGGCCGGCGGCGAGCAGGGTGAGGGTGAACGCGAGGCCGACGTTGCGCTCCGGCCAGGTCAGGGCGGCCCAGGCGCCGATGCCGAGCGCCGCCAGCACGGCCAGCGGCTGCACCGGCACGCCCTTCTCGGGCCAGAGCGCCTCGAACGCACCACCACCTCCGCTCGGGCCCGCCGGTCGGGGTGCCACGGCGGCGGGTGTCCTGGGCTGCCGTGCCGGGAGTGTGGGGGCTGCCGGGCTGGCGGGTGTCGTACGCGTGGGCACGGTCCTGTCCTCCTGGAGGTGGGTGGGCCGGCCGGCGCGGGCGCGCCGGGGCAGGACGGCACGCAGGTGCGCGCCGGAGGTTCCGGTTCGGGGTGGGATCGCCGTGATGGTGCCGCCGTGCAGCTCGCAGACCCAGCTGGCGATGGCCAGGCCCAGGCCGGTGCCGCCACCGGAGTCCTCGCCCGAGCCGAACCGGTCGAAGACCCGCTCGAGCCGGTCGGCCGGGATGCCGGGGCCGTCGTCGCAGACCTCGAGCCACCACGTGTCGTCGTCGACCGCTCGGGCGCTCACCCGCACCTCGCCCTGCGGCGGGCTGTGCCGCACGGCGTTGTCGACGAGGTTGGCCACCAGCTGGGCGAGGCGGCCGGGGTCGGCGCTCACGGTGAGGTCGCCCGGGTCGGTCTCGTGCCGCACGCCCACCGACCGGCCACCCACCTGGGCCTCGGCCACCCCGGCGCGCAGCAGGTCGGTGACCCGCACCTGCTGCAGGGCCAGCGGCGCGGCGCCGGCATCGATCCGGGAGAGGTCGAGCAGGTCACCGACCAGCGCGCTGAGCCGCTCGGACTGGGTGAGCGCGGCGCGCAGCGCGTCGTCGTCGGGTGACACGACCCCGTCGACGAGGTTCTCGAGCAGGGCGCGCTGGGCGGTCAGCGGGGTGCGCAGCTCGTGAGACACGGTGGCCACCAGCTGGCGGCGCTGCTGGTCGGCGGCGGCGAGGTCGGCGGCCATCGCGTTGAACGCCCGTCCCAGCGTGCCGACCTCGTCGGTCGAGGTCGCCGTGACGCGTTGGGCGTAGTCGCCCGCCGCCATCCGGCGCGCCGCGGCCGTCATCTCGCGCAGCGGGGACGTCATCCCCCGCGCCAGCCACTGGGTCACCGCCAGCGCGGCCGCCACCGTGACCGGCACGCTCATCCACCACGGCACCTCGGCCACCTCGCCGATGCCGGCGACGACCACGGCGACCACCACGCTGGCCCCGACGAGCAGGCCGAGCTTGACCTTGATGGAGGCGACCCCGTCCAGCGGTCGGTCGGTGTTCACGGCGCCACCTCGAGGGCGTAGCCGACGCCGTGCACGGTGCGCACCCGGTCGGCCCCGATCTTGGCGCGCAGGGCCTTGACGTGGCTGTCGAGCGTGCGGGTGCCGGACGCGTCGGCCCAGCCCCACACCTCGCGCATCAGCACGTCGCGGCTGCGCACGGTGCCCGGCTCGGCGGCCAGCGCGCCGAGCAGGTCGAACTCCAGCGGCGTCAGGTGCACCTCGGTGCCGCGCACGGTGACCCGCCGCGTCGCGTCGTCGATGGTGAGCCCGCCGATGTCCGTGCGGGGTGCGCCGGATGCGCTGAGGGCGGCGGCCCGCTCGACCCGACGCAGCAGGGCGCGGATGCGGGCGACGACCTCGCGCATCGAGAAGGGCTTGGTGACGTAGTCGTCGGCGCCCACGGCCAGGCCCACGAGCAGGTCGGTCTCGTCGTCGCGGGCGGTGAGCATCAGCACGGGCACGGGGCGGCTGGCCTGGATGCGGCGGCACACCTCCAGCCCGTCGAACCCCGGGAGCATCAGGTCGAGCACCACCAGGTCGGGTGCGTGCTGCTCGAACGCGGCCACCGCACCGGGGCCGTCGTGCGCCTGCTCGACGACGAACCCCTCGGCGCGGAGCCGGTCGGTGACGGCCTGGTTGATCAGCGGCTCGTCCTCGACCACGAGGATGCGGGAGGCGGTGGTCGTCGTCCCCTCGGTCATGCTGCGAGCGTAGGACCGCCCCCGTGTGGCCCATGGGGGCGCCGTGTGGAGATCGTGTGAAGGTGCGCAGGTCGGGCGGGTGAGGGTGCGATGTCAGGCGGGAAGGCGCCGCTGGGAACGGAACGCCGTGGGGGTGATGCCGGTGCAGCGCGTGAAGTGGTGGCGCAGCAGCGCCGCCGACCCGAAGCCGGCGTCGCGGGCGACGGCCTCGACCGGCAGGTCGGTGTCCTCGAGCAGCCGGCGGGCGCGCAGCACCCGCTGGTCGGTGACCCACTGGTGCGGGGTGGTGCCGGTCTCGGCCACGAAGCGGCGGGCGAACGTTCGCGACGACATCGCCGAGCGCCGGGCGAGGTCGTCGACGGTGAAGGCCTCGTCGAGGTGGTCGAGCATCCACTCCAGCACCGGCCCGAGGCTCTCGGCGGTGGTCGTGGGAACCGGGCGGTCGATGAACTGGCGCTGCCCGCCGTCGCGGTGCGGCGGCACGACCATCCGGCGCGCGATCGCCGTGGCCGCGCCGCTGCCGAGCTCGGTGCGCACGAGGTAGAGGGCGGCATCGATGCCGGCCGCGGTGCCTGCACTGGTGATGACCGTGCCGTCGCGCACGTAGAGCACGTCGGGGTCGACCCGCGCGAGGGGGGTGAGGGCGGCGAGCTCGGCGGCGTGCCCCCAGTGGGTGGTGCAGTCGCGCCCGTCGAGGATGCCGGCCGCCCCCAGGGTGAACGCTCCTGAGCAGACGGACATCACCCAGGCACCACGGTCGACCGCGTCGCGCAGCACCTGCACGACCGCCGGCGACGGGGTGCGGGCCGCCGCCGAGGCAGGGACCGCCACGAGGTCGGCATCCGCGGCGGCCTCGAGGCCGTGGGCAGCGGTGACGGTCGTGCCGTTCTGGGCGTCGAGCGGGCCGGGCGTCTCGGCGCACACCCGGTAGTCGAACGCCGGCACCCCCTCGTCGGTGCGGTCGATGCCGAACACCTCGGCCAGCACGCCGTACTCGAACAGCGCGACGGGCTCCTGGAGCAGCACGGCGACGGACCTCAACGTCATGCCCACGAGTATGGCAGATAATTGACGTACTGCGACTTTTCCGCCACTCGTGGCAGGAAGTGGTGTAGCAGCAAACTCGTGCCATGGACACGAACAGCACCTTCGAGACGATCCTCACCTTCGCCGCCATCGGCGGCCTCGTGGCCCCCGTGGCCTACCTCATCGAGCGCACCAACCGGCGCGAGCGGCGCGAGCACGGGGCCCGCACCACGTGGACCTGGACGCGGTACGACGCCGACGCCCGGCGGGTCGGCAACGAGATCCACGCGCTCGACGGCGCCGCCCACCGCTGACCCGGGCTGCGCCCATCCGGTCCCGCGATCGTTCGGCGACGCCCACCCGGCACGTGCCGGGTTGTTGCGGTCAGGTTCGCGATGTGACAGCAATAACCCGGCACGTGCGGGGTGGGGTGGCGCGGGCGAGGACGTGGGAGGTGAGGTCGGTCGGGCGGGGTCAGGAGTTGCGGCGGCCGATCAGCCAGCCCAGCACGAGCCCGGCCAGGGCCGCCACGCCGTACGGGGCGTAGCTCTTGACGAGCACCGGCAGCACCGTGGCGCCGAGGTCGATCGAGTCGTCCACCGGCGGTGCGGGTCGCAGCGGCCGTGCGGCGGGCGGCGTCGTGGACGCGGCCGCCCCGGCGTTCTCGGCGGCCGGGGCCACCGCCGGCCGGGCGGCAGACTCGGCAGACCCTGCGGACCCGGCGGACCCTGCGGATGCGCCGGCCGAGCCGCTGGACGGCGCTGCGGCAGCATCGTCGGGCACGGAGGGCGCGTTGGGGCCGGCGACGGCATCCGCCGGTGGCTCCTGGCCGGCGGCCGCATCCGGCTCGGCAGCGGCGAACTGGCCCTCGATGCACTGCACGAACTGCTGGAGCAGCTTGTCGCTGACGTCCTGCATGACCCCGCGCCCGAACTGCGCCGGCTTGCCGGTGATGGCGAGGTCGGTCGTGACGTCGATGCGGGTGCCCGCGCCCGAGGGCGCCAGCTGGACGGTGACGGTGGCGCCGGCCGTGCCGTTGCCCCGCTTGTCCTTGCCCTTGGCCTCGATGACTGCCCGGTGCGCGGCGTCGTCGCGCTCGAGGAACTGTCCACTGCCGGTGTACTGCAGGGCGATCGGGCCGAGCTTGACCTTCACCGTGCCGCCGAACCCGGACTCGTCAACGGAGGTGACCGTCGCGCCGGGGAAGCAGCTGCCCACCCGCTCGAGGTCCATGAACGTGGCCCAGGCGTCGTCGATGCTCGCCGGGACGGTGAAGTCGTGCGTCAGCTCCATGCGGGCGTCAGCCTCCGAGGGCGGTGCGGACGGCGCGAGCGGTGAGCACCCGGGCGAGGTGGCGGCGGTAGTCGGCGTCACCGTTGAGGTCGCTCGGTGGGTTGGTGCCGTCGGTCACCGACTCGCAGGCGTCGCCGAGGTCGGCGGCGGACCGGCCGACCAGGGCCTGCTCCACGCCACGGGCGC
>JBJMHU010000097.1:0-16054 GCA_045807225.1 Ornithinibacter sp.
GGTGGCGACACCCTGCTGCCCGGCATCTCGCGGGACCTCGACCCCTGACCGCCACCGGCTGAGGTGCGACGTGTCGTCCGAGACGGCTCTGAGACAGGGGCCTGGCTGGGCGGCTGACGGTGAGGCGCCTACAGCGGTGGACTGTGGCACGGCCATCGGGGTCAGCCTGACCACTCGACGAAGACGTCACGGCAGCTGCGAAGCGGCGCTTCGGCAGGGCACCGGAAACCAGCGGACCGCTCAACAGGCAGTCAGCGCGCTGCGGAGGCTTGAGGAGCACGACCGCAGTCCCCGTGGTGGCCCTCTGCCTGTTGGCCGGTTCACTCGCCCGGTCCTGCCCGGGCCGGAGTCCGAATCGCTCCCGCGCTGACCCGATGGCTCGCGGCGACGCCCGCTGTTCCTTCGACGTTGTCGCAGATGTCGCGTGTCGCTCACCCTGCTGCGCGGCGGGCTCCCGGACAATCGTGGTGACCGGGCCAGGTATGAGTTGGCCCGGTCATTTCATTGCCCGGCGGCCGTTGAGGTGGTGCCGCCGGTCGGTGCAGCGGATGCCGTGCCGCCCGTGCCGCTGCTGCCGGATGACCGCGTCCCGCTCGGTGGGGCGGAGCCGGCACCGGAACCAGCGACGGTCCCGTCACCGGTGGACGCGCACCCGCCCACCGACACCAGCAGCACGCCGATGACGGTCGCGCCACCGAGGCCGGGAGGCGGGCGCAAAGGTTCAGCGGAACACGTGCCGGCTGATCACGAGGCGCTGGATCTGGTTGGTGCCCTCGAAGATCTGGGTCACCTTCGCCTCGCGCATGAACCGCTCCGCCGGGAAGTCCTGCGTGTACCCGGCACCACCGAGCACCTGCACGGCATCCGTCGTGACCCTCATGGCGGCGTCGGTGGCGACCAGCTTGGCCACCGCGGCCTCCTTCGAGAAGGCGCGACCGGCATCCTTGAGCCGTGCCGCGTGGAGGTAGGTGGCGCGGGCGCTCGTCACGGCCGCCTCCATGTCGGCGACGAGGAACGCGAGCCCCTGGTTGGCGGCGATCGGCCGGCCGAACTGCTGTCGCTCCTTCGCGTAGGACGTGGCCAGGTCGAGCGCCGACTGCGCCAGACCTGTTGCGGCGGCTGCGATGCCGAGCCGGCCGGCATCCAGCGCGGACAGCGCGATGGCCATGCCCTGCCCCTCGGCGCCGATCCGCCGGGACGCGTCGACCGGCACCTCGTCGTACATCACCTCGCGCACGGTGTCGCAGTGCAGCCCCATCTTCTTCTCGGGGGCACCGAACGACAGCCCGCTCGCGTCGGCGGGCACGACGAAGCAGGACAGCCCCCGCCCGCCCTCGTCGGACGTGCGCGCGAAGGTCGTGTAGTAGTCGGCGTGCCCCGCGTGGCTGATCCACGCCTTGCGACCGCGCAGCCGGTATGCCGTGGGCTCGCCGTCGCTCTCACCCTCGCCGACGGCGCGGGTCGTCATCGAGCCGACGTCGGAGCCGGACTGCGGCTCGGACAGGCAGTAGGCCCCGAGCTGCTCGCCCGAGAGCATGCCGGGCAGCAGGTCGGCCCGCTGCTGCGGCGTGCCGAAGGTCGTGACGGGGTAGGCCGTGAGCGAGTGCACCGACACCCCCACGGCCACGCTCATCCAGGCCGACGCGATCTCCTCGACCACCTGCAGGTACACCTCGTAGGGCTGGCCGTAGCCACCGAACTCCTCGGGGTGCGGCAGCGAGAGCAGCCCCGCGGCGCCCAGCGTGCGGAACACGTCCGTCGGGAAGGACTCGTCGGTCGCGGCCGCGCGCTCCGCGGCATCCACCCTGGGCCGCAGCTCCTTGTCGCAGATCTCGCGGGTCAGGTCGATGAGGTCCTGGCCCTCTTCGGTCGGCATCAGCCTCGTTGCTGGCATGGGTCGAGGGTAGGAGACGCCCGCGTGTGCGACCAATCGGTGCCGATGAGGGGGTGCGCGTGCAGGGTCGTAGTACCTCCGGACCTCTGGCCCGGACCAGAGGGACACTGGGCAGGCACCCGGTGGCTTCCATAACGTGAAGTCATGCCACTCGAGTCGAGCACCGGGAGCGCCGCCGTCGTCGCGCCCGCACCCCGGCGACCGGTGCGGTTCGAGCGCCGACCCTTCTCCGACGTCGTGGTCACCGGCTACCCGGGCACCTCCGGCGCGGCCGTCCACACCGCGATGGTGGGCCTGTGGGCCTCCCGGCTGGGCCGCGCTCGCCGTGGCCGGCCCGGGATGCCGGAGCCGCTCGCCTTCCACGCGCGCACCGGCGAGCTCACCACGGCGTGGGTGCCGGGCACAGCCCTGGCCGACCCGAGCACCCCGGGGGCCACCAGCTTCCGCTCCATGGAGGTCGGCACCCTGCTAGCCGATCTCCACGGCAGCGGCATCGTCGTCGACCGGGTGCGCGACCGGCCCACGCTGGCCGGGGTGGTGCGCCGCCAGCTCGCCGACGTCGCGGCCGACCACACCACTCTGGGCCCCGTGCTCGACGCGTTCGTCGAGGCGTCGCTGGCGATCGACCGGGCCTGGCTGCACGACGAGGCCCCCCGCCGCCACGTGCTCTCCCACGGCAACCTCTCGCCCCACACCGTGCTGGCCAACCACCGCGGCCTGGTGCTCCTCGACTTCGACCACCTCCAGATGGCCGAGCTGGAGCGCGACCTCGCGCTCTGGGCGGCCCGTGTGTGGGTCGACGAGGGCGCTCGCGACCTGCCCGACACCGCTGCCCTGCTCGGCGACCTCGTCAGCGGGTATGCCGCGACCGCCCGGCGGGTGCCGGCCGACCGGGCCGCGCTCGAGGTGCACCTCGCGGTGGCCCTGGTGGGTGTCGCGCACGGCCTGCCGAGCCTGCGGCGCGACCACTTCGGCCGCATCCGGGTGCTGCGCGCCGCCACCGCGCTGGCCGAGCGACACCTCGAGAGCGCGGCGGCCCGGGCGCTGTAACCGGCCGGCGCGGCGCTCAGCCCTCGGGCAGTGCCTGGTGCTCCGGCTCTCCCTCGGGGTCGCGGAAGTGCTCGAGCTGCGGTCGCTTCGGGCTCACCGTGTCGCCGGACGACCGGCCCTGCAGCCGGCGCTGCACCCACGGCCCGGCATACGTGCGGGCCCACGCGGCGTGGCCGCGCAGCTCGGCGGCCCGGGTGCCCCGGTCGGCCGGCGGCAGCGGAGTGGTCCAGTCGCCCAGGTCGGTGCGGTGGCCGAGCGCCGTGAGCGCCGCCAGGGCCACCCGGCGGTGGCCCTCGGTGGTGAGGTGGATCCGGTCCTCGCCCCACATCCGCCAGTCGCGCAGCGCGGCCATGCCCCACAGGTTGAGCACGAAGCAGCCGTGGCGCTGGGCGATGGTGAACAGGTTGGCGGTGTGCACGGCGTGCCGCCCGCGCAGCGGCTTGAACAACCCGGCGTCCCTGGTGTCGGTGGGCGTCGCGAGCAGCACGTCGGCGCCGCTGTGCCGCAGGCGCACCACCGCATCCTCGAGCCGGGTGGCGAGGGCGTCGAGGTCGACCTGCGGGCGCAGCAGGTCGTTGCCGCCGCCCACCATCGACACCAGGTCGGGCTGCATGCTCAGGGCGGCGTCGAGCTGTGGGCCCACGACGTCGCCCAGCTTCCGGCCCCGTACGGCCAGGTTGGCGTAGCCGAAGGGCAGGTGCTCGCGCTCGGCGATGGCATCGAGGTGGTGGGCGAGGCGGTCGGCCCAGCCGACGTAGCCGTCCGGGCGGGTGGGGTGGGGGTCGGACATCCCCTCGGTGAACGAGTCGCCGATCGCGACGTAGCGGGTCCAGACCCGGCGGTTGGCGGCGGGGATGTTCACGGGATCCTCCAGTCGACCGGTGCTGCGCCCTGGCCGGCCAGCAGCTCGTTGGCGCGGCTGAACGGCCGCGAGCCGAAGAAGCCGGCGTGCGCCGACAACGGGCTGGGGTGCGGCGACTCGATGCAGGCCACCCCGGGCAGGTGTGGCACCAGGCCCCGGGCGTCCCGGCCCCACAGGACCGCGACCAGCGGGCCGCCGCGCTCGACGAGTGCCTCGATGGCGCGCGCCGTCACGTGCTCCCAGCCGCGCCCGCGGTGGCTGGCCGGCTTGCCGGGGCTGACGGTGAGCACCCGGTTGAGCAGCAGGACGCCCTGGTCGGCCCAGGGCGTCAGGTCGCCGGTGCTCGGCGTCGGCAGGCCGAGGTCGGTCTCGAGCTCGCGGTAGATGTTGGCCAGGCTCCTGGGTACCGGGCGCACGTCGGGCCCCACCGAGAAGGACAGGCCGACCGCGTGCCCGGGGGTCGGGTAGGGGTCCTGGCCGACGATCAGCACGCGCACGGCATCCAGCGGTCGTTCGAAGGCACGCAGCACGTGGGCGCCGCCGGGCAGGTAGCCGCGACCCGCCGCCACCTCCCGGCGCAGGAACTCGCCGAGCTGCGACACGACCGGTTCGACGGGGGCCAGGGCCTGCGCCCACGACGGGTGCACCAGCTCCCCGAGGGGGCGTGCAGGGGTCGTCGGGCTCATCGCCCCCACCGTATATGCAGTGCTTCGTGCGAGTTACCGACGGACCTCACCGCCCTGGCGGTGCGAGAGCCGTGTGCACACCGCACGACGTCGCAGGGGCGCCGGGCTCAGCGGAAGATGGCTGCCACGTCGTCGAGCCGGCTGGGCACCAGGCGGAACCAGGCCCAGGTGCCGCGCTTCTCGCGCTCGAGCAGCCCGGCCTCGACGAGCACCTTGAGGTGGTGCGAGACGGTGGGCTGGGAGAGCCCGACGAGTGGGGTGAGGTCGCACACGCACGCCTCGCCGCCCTCCGTGGCGCGGATGGCGCTGAGCAGCTGCAGGCGCACCGGGTCGGCCACCGCCTTGAGCAGCGCCGCACTGGTCTCGGCCGCCCCCCGGTCGAGGCCGCCCTCGGCGCCGATGCCGCAGCAGGCCGCGGTGGCCAGCGGCAGGGGAGTGGGCGACATGTCTGGCTCCTGACACATATTGACGGATGTCGATGTCTGTGGTGTGCTGGTGACAACGCATCGATGATAGTCGATATTTCAGGAGGATGCCGTGACCGCAACGACCAGCCCCACCGCCACCACCCCGGTGGCCCCGCCCCCGGCCACCGGTCGCGTCCAGCTCGCCCTCAACGTCAGCGACCTCGAGGCGTCGGTGGCGTTCTACACGGCGATGTTCGGTGTCGAGCCGCACAAGCGCCGTCCGGGCTACGCCAACTTCGCCATCGCCGAGCCGCCGCTCAAGCTCGTGCTCATCGAGACCAGCGAGTCGACGCGGGGCACCGGCACGGCGGGGGCGCTCAACCACCTCGGCGTCGAGGTGCCGTCGACCGATGCCGTTCTCGCGGCGCGCGCCCGCTTCGTGGATGCCGGCCTGGCCGCCTTCGACGAGAACGACACCACCTGTTGCTACGCGCTCCAGGACAAGGTCTGGGTGCACGACCCCGCCGGCGCCCCGTGGGAGGTCTACACCGTCAAGGACGAGAACCCCGCCGGCGCCCGACCCGCCACCGCGAGCCTGGAGATCCTCGGCGACGGGGAGTGCTGCACGTCGGCGCCGTCCGACGTCACGGCAGACGGCGCGGCATCCGGCTCGGCCGCCGCCCCGAAGGCGCAGGCCTGCTGCTCGTGAGCGCGACCTCCGACGCCGCGGCACCGCCGGCCGACCACGTCGCCGCCCGGCTGTCGACCCTCGACCGGTTCCTGCCGGTCTGGATCGGCCTGGCCATGGCGGGTGGCCTGCTGCTGGGCCGGCTCCTGCCGGGGCTCGGTGGCGCGTTGTCGACGGTCGAGGTGCGCGGCATCTCGCTACCGATCGCCCTGGGTCTGCTGGTGATGATGTACCCGGTGCTCGCCAAGGTGCGCTACGACAGGCTCGACACCGTCACCGGCGACCGCCCGATGCTGGTGTCCAGCCTGGTGCTCAACTGGGTGGTCGGGCCGGCGCTGATGTTCACCCTCGCCTGGGTGTTCCTCTACGACCTGCCCGAGTACCGCACCGGCCTGATCATCGTCGGGCTCGCCCGCTGCATCGCGATGGTGATCATCTGGAACGACCTCGCCTGCGGCGACCGCGAGGCCGCGGCGGTGCTCGTCGCGCTCAACTCGGTCTTCCAGGTGTTCGCGTTCGGGGCGCTGGGCTGGTTCTACCTGTCGGTGCTGCCCGGCTGGCTCGGCCTGCCGCAGGAGACCCTCGACGTCTCGCCGTGGCAGATCGCGGCCTCCGTGCTGGTGTTCCTCGGCATCCCGCTGCTGCTGGGCTACCTGTCGCGCCGGGTGGGCGAGAAGCGGTGGGGGCGAACGGCATACGAGCGGTCTTTCCTGCCACGCATCGGGCCGTGGGCACTCTACGGGCTGCTGTTCACCATCGTCGTGCTCTTCGCGCTGCAGGGCGACGCCATCACCGGCAACCCCCTCGACGTGGCCGGGATCGCGTTGCCCCTGCTGGCCTACTTCGCCCTGATGTGGGGTGGCGGGTTCCTCCTCGGCCGCAGCCTGCGGATGCCGTACGAGCGCACCACGACGCTCGCGTTCACCGCGGCCGGCAACAACTTCGAGCTCGCCATCGCCGTCGCGATCGCCACCTTCGGGGTCACCTCGGGCCAGGCACTCGCCGGGGTGGTCGGGCCACTCATCGAGGTGCCGGTGCTCGTGGCCCTCGTCTACGTCTCGCTCGCCCTGCGCAAGCGCTATCCGCACACCGGCTCGGACCCACTTGGGAGCCGCGCGCTCGGGTGACTGGGCCGCGCCGTCGGCGGGAACTACACCCGGGCGGTCGCGGCCCCTTGCGATACGACATATCGCGATATATCGTGAATGCTGAACACGACATATCGCGAAAGGGGAATGCCATGGCACAGGAGTCCTGGGTCGTATCCGGGCCGCAGGTCATCGACGTCGAGGAGGTGCGCTCGCTGCGGGTGCAGCTGGTCGGGGGCCGGGTCGACGTCGTCACGCACGACGAGCCGGGGGTGCGGGTCGAGGTGCACTCGGTGGACGGGCGGCCGCTCGAGGTGGCACTGAGCGGCGGCGAGCTGCGGGTGGGCTACCAGTTCACCCTCGACGGGTGGGAGGGCTTCCTCGAGAAGTTCCGGAACTTCCGTGACAAGGACCGCGCTGACGTCAGCATCGCCGTACCGCGCACCCTGCCCACCAAGGTCGGCACGGTGAGCGCGGAGGGGCTCGTGGCCGGCATCCAGGCGCCCGCCTCGGTCTCGACGGTCTCCGGCTCGATCGTCGTCGACGGCACCGGTGGCTCGCTCAAGGCCCAGAGCGTCTCGGGCGAGGTCGTGGTGCGCGACCATGCCGGCGACCTGGCGCTGCACACGGTGTCCGGGGAGCTCGCGGCGTCGGGTGCGCTCACCCGGGTGCAGGCCAACTCGGTCTCCGGTGAGCTGGCGCTCGACGTCACCTCGGGCAGCACGGTGGTCGAGGCCACCTCCGTGTCCGGCGACGTCACCGTGCGGCTGCCGGCCGGGGAGAGAGTGAACGTGACCGCCAACGCGGTCTCCGGGCGGCTCGTCGTCGACGGCGAGGACCACGGGGGCACCATGCCGGGCCGCAAGGTGGTGCTGCGCACCGATGGTGCCCGCAGCACCGTGTCGGCGACCACCGTCTCGGGCAACGTGACCCTGCTGCGCGGCGCCCCTGACCTCCAGGACACGTTCGCGCCCCAGGACGTGCAGGACACCCGTGACGTTCAGGACAGCGACGTGCAGGACACCCCACGCACGCCGGGTGGCCACGGCACCCACGGGATGCTCTGAGATGCCGCCCGTCTTCGCCCACGGCCAGCTGCGCCTGTACCTGCTCGCCCTCCTCGAGCAGCGGCCCATGCACGGCTACGAGGTCATCACCGCGCTGTCCGACCGGTTCGGGGGCACCTACCGCCCCAGTGCCGGCACCATCTACCCGCGGCTCGCCCAGCTGGAGGAGGACGGCCTGGTGCGGCGCACCGACGTCGAGCGGCGCAGCACCTACGAGCTGACCGATGCCGGGCGCGCGGAGCTGGAGGCACGGCGCGGTGAGCTGGCGGCGCTCGAGCAGGGCATCGCCGAGACCGTGCGCGACCGGGCCGCCCGGGTGCGCGACGACGTGCGCGGCACGATGAAGGGGCTGCGGGCCGAGCTCGCCGCCGCCGCCCAGGAGGCCCGGGCATCCGCCCCGGCGCACACCGGGGCGACCCGCGACGGCCGATCGAGCTCGCACGTGCGGTTCACCGAGGCCGACGCCCTGCTGCGCCGCTTCCGTGACGAGGTGCGCGCCGAGCTGCGGCGGGCCGACACCGCCGGGCGGCTGGAGGACCTCACCGTCGAGACGCTGCGCACCGTGCTCGACTCGGCCCTGTCGGCGGTGCGCCAGACGGTGCGCTGAGCCAGGCCGGCCGGCCCGGCCGCACGCCGTCACGGGGCGGGTTCGGCCCCACCCGCGGCAGTGGGCACACTGTGGCGGTGACCTCCGCGGCATCCGACCCGTCCCTCGACACCCTGCGCCCCCGCTTCTCGACCGTCCTGTTCGACCTCGACGGCACTCTGGCCGACACCATCCCGCTGATCGTCGCCTCCTACCAGCACGCCTTCCGCACCGTGCTCGCCGAGGAGGTCGCCGAGGCGCGGGCCCGCGCCTGGATCGGGCGCCCCCTGCTGCCGGCGCTGCTCGAGGAGAGCCCCGAGCACGGGGTGGAGCTCGACCGCGTCTACCGGGAGTGGAACCTCGCCAACACCGCCCGGCTGATCCGCCGCTACGACGGTGTACCAGAGCTGCTCATCGAGCTCACCGCCGCGGGCGTCACCTGCGCGGTGGCCACGTCCAAGCGGCGCGAGACGGCCCGGCTCGCCCTCGTGGGGGTCGGCATCGACCATCTCGTCGACGTCGTCGCGGCACTCGAGGACACGACGGACCACAAGCCGGCTCCCGACCCGCTGCTGCACGCCGCCGCCACCCTCGGCGTCGATCCGGCGAGCTGCGTCTACGTCGGTGACGCCACCGTCGACGTGCTCGCGGCGCAGGCAGCGGGGATGCCGGCCGTCGCCGTCACCTGGGGCGCTGGGGAGCGCGACGCCCTGGCGGCCACCGGTCCGAACGCCCTCGTCGAGACGGTCTCGGACCTCGCGGCGTATCTCCTCGGCAGTGCCGAGGGCTAGAGTCGCCGCCGTGCACGGGACCAGGTACGAGGAGAACAAGCACACCGAGCTCGCGGCGCTCGGGGATGCCGTGATGGCCTACGCCGAGGAGCGCGTGCGGATCTCGCCGCCCCTCGACCAGCCGATGAGCCAGGACGAGCTCGACCGGCGAGTGGGGCAGACCATCACGCCGGAGGGGTTCGGCGGCGTCGCCACCATGCGGATGTTCGCCGAGGACCTCGCACCCACCTGCCTGTCCACCGACCACCCGCGATACCTGTCCTTCATCCCCTGCGCGCCGAGCGACGCCGCGGTGATGTTCGACCTGGTGGTCGGTGCCTCGTCGATCTACGCCGGGTCGTGGCTCGAGGGGTCGGGTGCGGTCTACGCGGAGAACCAGGCGCTGCGCTGGATCGCCGACCTGGTCGGGATGCCGGCCGGCGCCGGGGGCGTGTTCACGCCCGGCGGCACCATCGGCAACCTGTCCGCGCTGGTCTCGGCGCGGCACACCGCCCGGCGGACCGCAGCGGCCGGCATCCGGCCCAACCGGGTCGCCGCCACGGCGGGCGCGCACTCCTCGATCTCGTCCGCCTGCGACGTCATGGATGCCGAGCTGGTCGGCGTTCCGGTCGACGACCGGTGGCGGCTCACCGGCCCCGCGCTGCGCGAGGTGCTCGAGGCCAACGGCCCCGAGTCGTTCTTCGCCGTTGTGGCCACCTGTGGCACCACCAACTTCGGCATCATCGACGACCTGGCCGGGGTGGCCGAGGTCTGCCGCGAGTACGGCATCTGGTTCCACGTCGACGGTGCCTACGGCGGCGCCGGCCTGGCCGCCCCATCGGTGCGCGCCCTCTACGCCGGCGTCGAGCACTGCGACTCGTTCATCGTCGACCCGCACAAGTGGCTCTTCGCGCCGTTCGACTGCTGCGCCCTGCTCTACCGCGAGCCGGCCGAGGCCCGCGCCGCGCACACCCAGCGGGCCGGCTACCTCGACGTGCTCACCGAGGCCGACGAGTGGAACCCCACCGACTACTCGGTCGGCCTGACCCGCCGGGCTCGCGGCCTGCCGTTCTGGTTCTCCCTGGCGGTCAACGGCACCGACGCCTACCAGGCCGCCATCGAGCACACCCTGGACGTCGCCCGGTTCGCCGAGGCGGAGGTGCGGGCGCGCCCCCACCTTGAGCTGGTGCGGGACCGCGACCTGTCGGTGGTGGTCTTCCGCCGGCTGGGCTGGTCGCCGGCGGACTACCAGCAGTGGTCGGACCGGATGCTGGCCGACGAGTTCGCGTTCGTCGTGCCGACCACGCACGACGGCGAGACGCTGGCCCGCTTCGCGATCGTCAACCCGGAGACCAGCGAGGACGACATCACGGCGATCCTCGACACGATGGCCTGACCGCGTGGGGTGGGGTTTCTGGGGCTGCTGTGACCGTTGGTTCGCCGCCTCGGAGGACCAGCCGGCCGACACGCTGGTGAACGCGGGGGGCGAATGACATGCGTGTCATTTGCCGGTTAGAGTGGGCGCTCAGCAGGCACGGACGAAGGGTCGACAAACACGTGAGCGCCGCCTCCGAATCGGTCAGCACGGCTGCCCCCACCGAGGGGCTCTCCGAGCGGGACCGCGAGATCATCGCCTTCGAGCGGCAGTGGTGGAAGTACGCCGGCTCGAAGGAGACGGCGATCAAGGAGCTCTTCGACATGAGCTCGACGCGCTACTACCAGGTGCTCAACGCGCTGATCGACCACCCCGCCGCCCTCGAGCACGACCCGATGCTCATCAAGCGCCTGCGCCGGCTGCGGGCCAGCCGCCAGCGGGCCCGCTCGGCCCGCCGCCTCGGTCTGGAGCCCTGAGCCGCCACCCCACAAGCCAGTGACGCCCGTCCGTGAGGGAAGCCGGACGGGCGTTGCTGCTGTCCGCCCCGGCACGCGCCGGCGGTTCGAGGTGATCCGCTGTCGCCAGGGGTGCCCGTTTCACCTCGAACCGGGGCGGGGACCGGTGGTTCGAGGTGACCCGCTGCCGCCGAGGGTGCCCGTTTCACCTCCAACCAGGCGACAGACGCGCGGATGCCGGGTGCGCGCGGTGCGCACCCGGCATCCGGAAGCGTCGTGAACCCGCTCAGTCCAGGTCGGGGTCGGGGAACTCGACCGGCCAGCCCTTCCTGGCCAGCTGGTCGCGCACCCGCCGCAGGTCGTTCTCGCTCGGCTCGGTGTGCGTGTACTCGGTGATCGCGGCGGCGATGTCGGAGGGCCCGGCGGGGGAGACGTCGGCGCGGCGCAGCGCCTTGGCGATCTTCTTGACCTCCGAGCGGGTCAGCCGTCGCTCGAGCAGGGCGATGAGGGGCATGTAGTCGTGCTCGGGCACGCCACCGGGGTAGCCCTCGCGCAGCCAGGAGACGATCCGGGCCAGCGCGCTGCCCTCCTTCGGGGGGGAGTCGTCGTCCTCCTCGTCGCCCGCCAGCGGCCAGCCGCCGAGCACCAGCTTGGCGGCCACCCGGCGCATCTGGCTCTCCTCGGGCAGCAGCGCGGCGGCGGCGGTGTCGGAGATGACGCCGTCCCGGTGCAGGCGCCGCAGCACGTCGAGGGCGCGGTCACCGCCGATCCGCTCCTGGAGCACGGCGAGCAGGGCGGCGCTCTCGTCGTCGGGCACGCCCTCGGGGTAGCCCTCGCGGATCCACTGCAGGACCGGTCCGGACAGCTGGTTCATGTAGAGGTGTCTCCTAGGACTTGTCGGTGATCGTCGGGTAGATGGTGTCGAAGGTGACTTCCTTGCCGAAGCCGGTCGCCACGATGATCATCAGGCCGAGGAGCACCCCGGCGACGACGACGGCGATGAGCACGCCCGAGAAGAGGCGGCTCGACATCCGGGGGGTGCTGTGGATGTCGCCGTCGGGGCCGGCGTAGGACGTCGCCCCGATGGTCAGCACGCGCAGGGCCAGCGCATAGACGACGGGCAGGCCGGCGCCGAAGACGAGACCGGCGACGAGGACCTCGCCGGCGCCCTCGAGGAGAAGCTTCAGGGTGTTCACGGCATCCGTCCTCAGTGGGTCTTGGTCTCGGTGGGCTCGCTCTGAGCAGGGTCACCGTCGGGCGTGGCGGGTGCATCCGCGCTGCTGTGGTTGGACCCGTTCGACGCCGGGGGGACCGGTGGGCCGGAGCCGTTCGAGGCGTGCGTGACGGGTGCGTGCTCGTAGGCGGGCGAGGTGATCTCGGCAGCGCGGTCCCACGAGTCGTTGACGTTCTCGGCGCTGACCCGCTCCCGGCGTGAGCTGCGGAAGATCCAGCCCGAGAACACCGCGAGGAGGAGGAAGACGACGAGCGCACCCCACGCCCCACCGATGCTGTCGCCGATCCACCACATGAGCGCACCCATCAGGGCGGCGATGGGGAAGGTGGTGGCCCACGCGGTGACCATCCGGCCGGCGGTCGACCAGCGCACCGGCGTGCCACGACCGAGGCCACCACCGAGCACCGAGCCGGTGGCGACGTGGGTGGTGGAGAGGGCGAACCCGAGGTGGCTGGCCGACAGCAGGACCGCCGCCGTCGCGCCGTCGCTCGACATGCCCTGTCGTGGAGTGATGTCGACCAGGCCCTTGCCCAAGGTGCGGATGATCCGCCAGCCGCCGAGGTAGGTGCCGGCGGCGATGGCGGTCGCGGCGCTGAACTTCACCCAGACCGGGATCGAGGTGGTGCTCGTCCAGTGGCCGCTCGCGATCAGGGCGAGGGTCATCACGCCCATCGTCTTCTGCGCGTCGTTGGTGCCGTGGGCGATGGACACCAAGGAGGCGCTGCCCACCTGTCCGTAGCGGAAGTAGCGCTCCTCGAGCCGGTGCATGACGCTCTGGGTCACCTTGTGCACGAGCCAGCAGCCGGCGAACGCGACGGTCAGGGCGATGATCGGGGAGATCAGGGAGGGCAGCAGGATCTTGCCCACCACGCCGTCGAGCTTGGTGCCGTCACCGTTCCACTTCACCCCGGCCCAGCCCAGGCCCGCGGCACCGGCGCCCGTGAGCCCGCCGAGCAGGGCGTGCGAGGAGCTCGACGGCAGGCCGAGCAGCCAGGTGAACAGGTTCCACAGGATGCCGCCGGCCAGGCCGGCCAGGATGATGAGCAGCACCGCCTCGCCGCCGTCGGCGAGCAGCTCCGGGTTGGGGGACCCGTCCTTGGCCTGCAGGTTGATGACCGCGTTGGTCACGGTGAGGGCCACCTGCACGGACAGGAAGGCGCCGACGAGGTTCAGGATGGCCGAGAGTCCGACCGCCACCTTGGGCTTGAGGGCCCCCGTCGAGATCGACGCAGCCATGGCGTTGGCGGTGTCGTGAAAGCCGTTCGTGAAGTCGAAGGCCAGTGCGGTCACGATGACGAGCACGAGCGTGATGTTTGCTGCGTCCACGATTCACCAGTGTGAGGGCGTCGACTCGACTTCACCAAGGTGAGTGCCTGTGTTCACCCGCTGTTCACCTGCCGCGGGCGAGGGCGAGTGGCATCACCCTGTCAGGATGCGGCGATGACCGACCTCGACTGGAGCACCCCTGAGGGCCTCGCCGCGATCCGTGAGCACCTCGCGGCCCGCATCGACGGGTGGCGCCAGCCCGTGGCGTATGCCGTGGCGCTCAGCCCCGCGTCGTCGTCGCCGGAGTGGGAGTTCGCGCACGTCAACGCCCCGGGCGGGGAGCACGGACTGCCCGCCGTCGTGCTGGCGACCGTGCTCGGGCACGACGGTTCCACTGCCACGCTGCCGCTGTCGAGGGCCGAGCTCGCGGTGGCCGTGGAGTCGCTCGCGCCGGCCGAGGCCTGCGCGACCCTGGAGCACCCGAACCTCGTGGCCTGGCGCGAGGTGCTGGCCGAGCTCGAGGGCAACCCGGCGCGGGAGGCGCAGGCCGTGTTCGTCGCCGACCTAGACGACCCGGTCAGCTCCGAGGCCGACGGCTCCATGCGGGCGACCTTCGAGGGCCACGCCCCCCAGCTCTGAGGCGCCGCCGCCATCGCCCGCCCGCGGACACTGCCCCATGCAAGGCCGGCCACCGCTCGCCAGCTGCCCTGGTCGCTCGACCTCCAGGCGGTAGGTCGAGCGAGGTCGAGTGACAGGGGTCACCGTGTGGCCTGGGCACGCACCGGGTGGCTCGGGCGTTGCTGAAGCGGACGGGCCGCGCGCCGCCGCCACGGTCGCCGGCCCGTCCATCTCGAACTCCGGTGCGCCCGTGCCCCGACGAGGACGCCCCGACCCGAGAGGCCCACCCGTGCTCCACGCCTTGACAACGCTGCTCGAAGCCGGGGCGGCGGCCCCCTGGGTGCTCGCCGTGGTGCTGCTGATCGCCATCGGTGACGCCCTGCTCCCCCCGGTGCCGAGCGAGGGAGTCGTCGTCGCCCTCGCCGCGGTGGCCGTCGCGGGACACGGCCCAGACCTGGTGCTGCTCGGGCTGGCCGCGGCGGTGGGCGCCTTCCTCGGTGACGTGCTCACGTTCGTCGTCGGCCGCCGCTACGGCCCCCAGCGACTCGACCGGGTCGCTCAGCCACGCGCCCGGCGCCTCCTGCAGCGCTCGACCACCACGCTCGAGCGGCGTGGCGCGCTGGTGGTGCTCACCGCCCGCTACGTGCCGCTGGGCCGGGTCGCCGTGAACCTGACCGCCGGCGCCACCGGCTTCCCGGGGCGGCGGTTCGTCGCCCTGGCGGCGCTGGCTGCCGCCACCTGGGCCACCTGGTCGGTCGCCGTCGGGGCGCTGGCCGGTCGCTGGCTCGACGGCAACCCGCTGCTCGGGTCTGCCCTCGGCATCGCCCTGGCGCTCGGTCTCGGGCTGGGCGTCGACCGGGTCGCCCGCCGCGTCACCGGCTGGGGTCGCGGACCCGTGCGCCCGGCATCCGCCGTCGTGGCGCCCGTGGGTGCGCTCGCCGGCCCGACCCGCTGAGCGGGAGCCGCCCGGCCCCCGGCGCCGGCTGCCCACCGAGCACCCGGCCGTTTGCACTCTCCACCCGAGAGTGCCAATAATGGCGTTAGCACTCTCCAGGTGAGAGTGACAATCCTGACCGGTCCGGTGAGGGTCTGGTGCCCCGGAGACAGAAGCCGACGGCATCCGGCTCGTCCGTCGCGGGCACCGCCCGGTCTCACCTTCGATTCGCGTGGGAGGAACCACCCGAATGGCCAAGATCATCGCTTTCGATGAAGAGGCTCGCCGCGGTCTCGAGCGGGGCATGAACGTGCTCGCCGATGCCGTGCGGGTCACCCTCGGTCCCAAGGGCCGCAACGTCGTGCTGGAGAAGAAGTGGGGTGCCCCCACCATCACCAACGACGGCGTCTCGATCGCCAAGGAGATCGAGCTCGACGACCCGTACGAGAAGATCGGCGCCGAGCTCGTCAAGGAGGTCGCCAAGAAGACCGACGACGTCGCCGGTGACGGTACGACGACGGCGACCGTGCTCGCCCAGGCCATGGTCCGCGAGGGCCTGCGCAACGTGGCCGCCGGCGCCAACCCGATGGCGCTCAAGCGCGGCATCGAGAAGGCCGTCGAGGCCGTCTCCCAGCAGCTGCTGAAGACCGCCAAGGAGGTCGAGACCAAGGAGCAGATCGCTGCCACCGCCTCGATCTCCGCGGCCGACCCGGCCATCGGCGAGCTCATCGCCGAGGCGATGGACAAGGTCGGCAAGGAAGGCGTCATCACGGTCGAGGAGTCCAACACCTTCGGGCTGGAGCTGGAGCTCACCGAGGGCATGCGGTTCGACAAGGGCTACATCTCGCCCTACTTCGTCACCGACGCCGAGCGCATGGAGGCGGAGCTCGAGGACCCCTACATCCTCCTGGTCTCCTCCAAGATCGCCACCGTCAAGGACCAGCTGCCGCTGCTGGAGAAGGTCATGCAGGGCGGCAAGCCGCTCGCGATCATCGCCGAGGACGTCGAGGGCGAGGCTCTCGCGACGCTCGTTGTGAACAAGATCCGCGGCACCTTCCGTTCCGTCGCCGTCAA
>JBJMHU010000098.1:0-7453 GCA_045807225.1 Ornithinibacter sp.
GCCCCGCACCGCGAGCAGGGCCGAGCGGGCGCGCTGGGCCTCGGCCGACGGCGCGGATGCCGTGGAGGGCCCGCCCCCGTTCGGCGCCGGTGGTGCCGACGGTGTCGCGGCCTGCGCAACAGCGTGGGGCGGAGCGTCCGCGGGGGGTGCGCCTTCGGCATCCGGCTGCTTCGGCGGAACCAGGCTGGGGGCCGGCGGACCGGTGGGGTGCTCGGTCATGGGTGTCGGACTCTCTCCTCGAGGTCGGTGAGCTGCTGGGCCAGGTGGATCAGGGCGGCGTCGTCGGGCGGGGCGGGCCCGAACAGGATGCCAGCCACCTCGGTGGGTGGCCGGCCGGTGGCCCGCGACGTCGCGTTCACCACGGCATCCGGCCCGGCGCCGCGGCCCACGGCCAGGCGCTGGGCGAGGCGCTCGCCGGCACCGGCGCGCAGCACGGCGGCGGCGCGGGAGCGGTCACCGGCGCGGCGGTAGAGGCGGCCCCGGCTCTCGGTGGTCTCGATCGCGCGCACGACGACGGGCAGCGGCTCGCGCACGAGCCGGCCCAGGCGGCGGCCCCGGGCCAGCGCGAGGAGCACGACGGTCGCCAGCAGGAGGGCGATGGCGGGCGCGGTCCACGGCGGCCAGACCGACGGGTCGCCGGCCGAGTCGACCTCGCCGGGGCCCGGGGCCAGGGCGTCACTGGTGCCGGGCTGGTACCAGACCAGCCGGGGCTTGGCGCCCAGGGCACGCACCGCCGTGCCGGCGTGGCTGTCGTCGGTGATGACCGTGTTGGCCCACGCGGGCCCGAGGCCGGTGATGACCGTGTCGGGGTGGGCCGCGGTGTTGTCGAGCTCGATGAGGGCCGAGCCGCGTGCGGCGTCTGGGTCGGGCTGGTCGGGGGGCCCGTCCGGCGACGGCACCGCGAAGCACTGGCGGGCCCCCTCCGACGGGCCGGTGCGCAGGTAGCGGGAGTCCCACACCGAGACCACGTCGCCCCGCCGGGCCACCTCGGAGTCGTCGCAACCGGCCACCAGGTCGATGCCGCCACCGCCGAAGCCCTGCACCGGCAGCCCGAGGGCCTCCAGCTGCGTGGTGTCGACGCCCGCCAGCACGAGCCGGCCGGACAGCCGCGCGGCATCGGCGAGCCGCGCGGCAGCGCCCGGGCCGAGCTCGGTGGGGTTGCCGACGAACACGGTGGTGTCGGCATCCGGCTCGGCGTCCTCGAGCGCACCGATCGAGCGCACGACCTCGACGTCGACCCCCTGCTGGCGCAGCACCTCGGCGAGCGCGCGGGCCCCCTCGGGGCCGGTGCCCTCGGGGTCGAGGTCCGTGGTGGGGGACTGTGCGGTCAGGCCGAGCAGCCCGAGCAGGAAGAGGCCGAGGACCACCGCCGCGACGAAGGTCGCCGTGCGCCGTACCCGGTTCCGGCTCCAGGCGGGCCGGCCTCGTGGTGTGGTCGGCGCCGGGGCGGTGGTGGCGCTCATCGCGCACCTGCCGTCGTGGCCGGGTCGGGCAGCACCGGTCGGGTCCTGGCCAGGGCGGTGTCGAGGGCGATGACGTCGCGGGCCGAGTCGAGCCGGGCGGCGCGGCGGCCGTAGCGCACGGCGTCGAACGCGTCGGCCGCGGAGGCGAGCGCCCCGGTGGATGCCGGGAACACCGGCCCCAGCTCGACCGCCACCTCGTGCGGCGTGCGCCCGGGCAGGTCGTCGAGCAGGGTGCGCTCGATCGCCGACCGGGCGATCGCGCGGTAGGCCTCGAGCAGCGCGGTGTCGGCGTCGCCGCCCTCGAGCGCCCGGGCGGCTGCGGCCCGGTGCTCGGCTGCGGTGCGCACCGGTCCGTCGAGCACTCCGGCCCGGCGCTGGCCCGTCATCCGGCGTTCGGCACGCAGCGAGAGCAACAGCACGAGGGCGACCACCGCCACGATGAGGGCGAAGGCGATCCAGACCGTCCAGGCCGGGAGCCCGCCGCCCGTGCCCGAGAGCAGGCTCAGCAGCCACTCCCAGATGCGCTGGAGCACGCCCTTCTGCTCGGAGTAGATGCCCTTGCGCAGCTCGTCCTCGAGCCACTGCCGTGCCTGGGGCGACGTGGGGTCCAGGGGTGGGTCGAGTCGCACCGGGTCAGCGAGCCCCGGCGGCGCTGGGCCACGGGGCCGGTCCGCCCTGCTGGGACGCGTGGATCAGCTGGACGTCGAGCCCCTCGCGGCGGATGCGCTGGTCGATGGCCAGGAGCGCGTCGACCCCGGCGGAGAACGGGGTGGTGATGGCGCCGCTGATGAGGGTGGCGACCCCGCCGAGGATCGCCTGCCACATGAAGACCGCACCCTCGTCGCCCAGGGCGAAGACCACGGCGAACCCGGCGAGGGTCAGGGGGAAGGTGATGAGGAAGGCGGCCACGCCCACGATCAGGCTGGTGAGGAGACGGATGCCGAGGACTCGCCAGAACGGCATCCCCGAGGTCAGCCGCCAGGACCGGGCGAACGCTGAGAAGACCCGACGCTCCTCGAGCACGATGACGGCGGTGACGAAGGCCAGCCGGGTCCACAGGAACAGGTAGAGCGGGACGGACGCGAGGGCCGCCAGCACCAGCAGCACGATCGGCCCCGCCAGGGAGTCGCCCGCCGCGACGAGCCACGCGATGGGCGGACCGAAGAGGACGACGACGATGAGCAGGGCACCGAGGAGGGTGAGCAGCACGGCCCCGATGAGGGCCGGCAGCCGGCGCTTGGTGCCGTCCCAGGTCTCGCCGATGCCCACCTTGCGACCGAGCACGGCCTGCCCGATGACGTAGGCGAGGAAGCCGGTCAGCGCGATCGTGGAGAAGAACGAGCCGAGCGTGGGGAGGTTGGAGCCGATCGACGCGTAGACGCCCGACACGGCGTCGTCGAGCGTCGGCTCCTCCTGGCTCGCGAGCCAGGCGCCCAGCGCCGTGGTCGGCACGAGGCAGACCAGCGACGTGAGCACGGCCAGGCCCATGGTGGCGGCGACGTTGCCGCGGATGGCCTTGGTCACCGCGCTGTAGAGGTCACCCAGGGCGAGCGGGCGCAGCGGGATGATGCCGGGCCGGAACTCCAGCCCGGCCACGCGCGGCCCACCCGGGGCAGGGGGGCCGAACCCTGCCCCCGGGACGGGGTAACCCGGAGGGGGTGGGCCGAAGCCCGGGGGCGGGACGCCGTACCCGGGTGGGGCTGCGGCGTGGCCCGGCGGGGGTCCGGCATACCCCGGCGGGGGTGCGGCATAGCCGGGTGGGGGACCGGTGTAGCCCGGGGGCGGTGCGGCATATCCAGGTGGGGGACCGGTGTAGCCCGGGGGCGGTGCGGCATATCCAGGTGGGGGACCGGCGTAGCCCGGCGGGGGTCCGGCATCCGGGCGTGGCGGGGTGGGTTGCGGCGGCGGAACCTGCTCCGGTGGCGGTGCGGACCCGGGCGCCACCCACGGCCCCTCACTCATCATGCAACCCCTGGATCGACCACGACACGACCCTAACCGACGGGGTCGGCCGCCGTGACGAGGTCGCGTTCGACGTCCTTGGCGCGGGCCGGCCGTGCTCCGAGCGCGGTCTGCCGGCGCACGATCTCCGGCTCGGCCCGCATCAGGGCCAGCCCGCGCCGCACGAGGGTGACCGGCGGCTTGCGGCGCTCCTTGAGGTCGCGTGCCAGGCGGCGCACGAAGGTGACCCCGGGGCGGTGGTGCACGCACCACGCGCTGTGCAGCACGCCGCACTCCTTGAGCCGGTCGACGACCTCGGCGGCGAAGATGCCCTCGGCGATGACCAGGTCGCCCGGCGCGGCGGCCACCTCGTGGTGCCCCACCGCCCGGCTGGTGGAGATGTCGTAGACCGGGGTGTCGGTGCGGCCGATGTCGACGAGCTCGCACAGCGAGGCGACCGCGCGGTCGGCATCCCAGCTGTCGGGGTGGTCCCAGTCGATGATGCCGAGACCCTCACTGCGGGGCATCGAGGGGTCGTCCTCGTCGCGGTAGAAGTCGTCGAGGCGGAAGATCGGCCAGCCGTGGGCGGCGTGCAGCCGCGACGCGAGGCGCGACTTGCCCGACCCGCTGGGCCCGGCGAGCACCACGACCCGCTGGCGGCTGGTGGCGGCGTCGTCGGTCACGGGGCGCCAGATTACCGGTGACCGCCGAGCCACCGGCGCCCCTGTCCGCCCCGAGGCACCCGACCCGCTCGAGCCCGCTCGAGCCCGCCCCTGGGCACACCCGACCCGGTGGGGATCAGCGACCCGGGAGTCCGCCTCTCGCACCCGACGCTGACCGACTGCGTGCGAGGGGGCCGCGGTGTTCACCGTTGCGAGCCCGCAGAACCGTGTGGGCGTCGCACGGCGTCGGCTGAGCGAGGCTGCTCAGCGGCCCTTGGGGTGCCAGACCGTCTTGGTCTCGAGGAAGGCCGTGAGCCGGTGCAGGTCGGGCGTGCCGGAGAAGTCGGGCTCGACCGCCTCGGTGCCGGTGCCGCCGGGGCGCAGCACCCGCTTGAGGTTCTCGGCCGACGCCTCCTCCAGGGCACCCCAGTCGACGCCGTCGGCACCCGCGGCGCCGGTGAGGTCGATGGCGTTGACGTCGCGGTGGCTCGCGAGCCAGGGCGCCATCTCCGCGGTCCGGCCGGTGACGATGTTCACCACGCCGCCCGGCACGTCGGAGGTGGCGAGGCACTCGGCCAGCGTGATCGCCGGCAGCGGGCGGTTCTCGCTGGTGAGAACCACCGCGGTGTTCCCCGAGACGATGACCGGCGCGATGACCGACACCAGGCCGAGCAGGCTCGACCGCTGGGGCGCGAGCACCGCCACGACTCCGGTGGCCTCGGGCGCGGAGATGTCGAAGTAGGGGCCGGCGACGGGGTTCAGCCCGCCGAGCACCTGGGTGAACTTGTCGGACCAGCCGGCGTACCAGACCCAGCGGTCGATCGCCTCGGACACCACGGCCTCGGCGCGCGCGGGGGTCAGCCCCTCGCTGTCACGCACGTCCTGCACCAGCTGCCCGCGACGGGACTCCATGACCTCGGCCACCCGGTAGAGCACCTGTCCGCGGTTGTATGCCGTGGCCCCCGCCCAGCCCGGCTGCGCCTTGCGCGCCGCGACGACGGCATCCCGGGCGTCCTTGCGTGAGCCGAGCGCGGCGTTGGCGAGGAACTTCGGTGCGCGAGAGCCGGACCCGCGGCCGGCAGCGGCTGCCGACGGCACGGCATACACCTCGTAGGAACGGCCGCTCTCGCTGCGGGGGAACTTCCCGCCGATGTAGAGCTTGTACGTCTTGCGGACGTCGACCCGCGCGCTCACTTGCCGGCTCCCGTCGTGACGTAGGCCTCGAGCCCGTGGCGGCCGCCCTCGCGGCCGTATCCGGACTCCTTGTAGCCGCCGAACGGCGAGGTCGGGTCGAACTTGTTGAACGTGTTGGCCCACACGACGCCGGCCCGCAGCTGGTCGGCCATCCACAGGATGCGGCTGCCCTTCTCGGTCCAGACGCCGGCCGACAACCCGTAGGGGGTGTTGTTCGCCTTGGCGACGGCCTCGGCCGGGGTGCGGAACGTCAGCACCGACACGACCGGCCCGAAGATCTCCTCCTGGGCGATGCGGTGCGTCTGGCTCACCCCGCTGAAAACCGTTGGGCGGAACCAGAACCCGTTGGTCGGCAGCTCGCAGCCGGAGTCCCAGCGCTGGGCGCCCTCGGCCTCGCCGACCGCCACCATCTCCTCGATGCGGTCGAGCTGCTTGCGCGAGTTGATGGCGCCGACGTCGGTGTTCTTGTCCATCGGGTCGCCGACGCGCAGGGTGGCGAGGCGCCGCTTGAGCCGGGCGTCGAGCTCGTCGGCGATGCTCTCCTGCACCAGGATCCGGCTGCCGGCGCAGCACACGTGGCCCTGGTTGAAGAAGATGCCGTTGACGATGCCCTCGACGGCCTGGTCGACCGGCGCGTCGTCGAAGACGATGTTCGCGGCCTTGCCGCCCAGCTCGAGCGTGACCTTCTTGTCCGTGCCGGCCACCGTCTTGGCGATCAGCCTGCCCACCTCGGTGGACCCGGTGAACGCCACCTTGTCGACGTCGTCGTGGGCGACGACCGCGCGGCCGGTCTCACCGGCCCCGGTCACGATGTTCACGACCCCCGGCGGGAGGTCCGCCTGCTGGCAGATCTCGGCGAACAGCAGCGCGGTCAGTGGGGTCGTCTCGGCCGGCTTCAGCACGACCGTGTTGCCGCACGCCAACGCGGGCGCGATCTTCCAGGCCAGCATCAGCAGCGGGAAGTTCCACGGGATCACCTGCCCGGCGACGCCCACCGGCTGCGGGTCGGCCCCGTGTCCGGCGTACTGGAGCTTGTCGGCCCAGCCGGCGTAGTAGAAGAAGTGCGCCGCGGCGATCGGTACGTCGACGTCGCGGGCCTCCCGGATCGGCTTGCCGTTGTCGATGGACTCCAGGACTGCGAGCTCGCGGGACCGCTCCTGCATGATGCGGGCGATCCGGAACAGGTACTTCGACCGCTCCCGGCCGGGCATCCGGGACCAGACCCGGGTGTACGCCCGGCGCGCGGCCCGAACCGCGAGGTCGACGTCCTCCGTGGTCGCGTCGGTGACCTCGGCGAGGACCTCCTCGGTGGCCGGGTTGATCGTCTTGAACGATCGGCCGCCGGCCCCCTCCACGAACTCGCCGTCGACGAAGATCCCGTAGGAGGACTTGATGTCGACGACCGAGCGGGACTCGGGGGCCGGGGCGTACTCGAACGCGCTGGCGGCGCTGTCGGAGGCGGCGGTCGTACCTGTCGAGACCATGCTGATCAGTCCTGCGTGAAGTAGTCGGGGCCGGAGTACCGGCCGGTGGTCATCTTGGTGCGTTGCATCAGCAGGTCGTTGAGCAGCGTGGAGGCCCCGAACCGGAACCAGTCGGGGTCCAGCCACTCGGGGCCGGTGACCTCGTTGACCATCACGAGGTACTTGATCGCCTCCTTGCTGGACCGGATTCCGCCGGCGGGCTTGACGCCGACCATCCGCCCCGCTGCGTCGCGGTAGTCACGCACCGCCTCCAGCATCACCAGGGTGCCGGGCATGGTCGCCGCGGGCTGCACCTTGCCGGTGGAGGTCTTGATGAAGTCCGCGCCAGCGAGCATCGCCAGCCACGACACGCGCCGGATGTTGTCGAAGGTCTGCAGCTCGCCGGTCTCGAAGATGACCTTCAGGTGCGCGGTCGAACCGTCGGGCCGCTCGCACGCCTCGCGGACGGCGACGATCTCCTCGAAGACCGCGAGGTAGCGCCCGGACAGGAAGGCGCCCCGGTCGATGACCATGTCGACCTCGTCGGCGCCGGCCTCCACGGCGTCGGCGGTGTCGGCCAGCTTGACATCCAGCGCCGCTCGTCCGCTCGGGAACGCGGTGGCGACGGCAGCGACCTTGACCCCGCTGGTGCCGAGGGCCTTGCGCGCGACCGGCACCAGGTCGGCGTACACGCACACGGCGGCGGTCGAGGGGCAGGTGGGGTCCGTGG
>JBJMHU010000099.1:0-7260 GCA_045807225.1 Ornithinibacter sp.
CAGGTCGCCCTGGCCGGCCCGCGCCAGCGCGTCGGCGAGGACGCCGAAGTACGTGCAGCCGTGCACGAGCGGGCGCACGGCGTTGCCGTCGGTCCACGGCCGTATCCGCGTCGCGGCGTTCCCGCGCTGCTCGCCGGTGAGGAACCAGCCGAGCTCCGTCCGCCCTCCCGCGACGGCCGCCAGGCGGACGCCGGACCCGGTCGCCCGACGCAGCCGCGACGTGAGGCGAGGCGCCCGGGGCCCATGGCGGTGCACGGGGACCAAACTCGCACAGGTGGCTGGTCGCGGCCACGGGCGGGATCGCACGGGGTGCATCGGCCGGGCCCGGGCTTACGCTCGACCGAATGATGCGACCCACCCCAGCAACCGTCGGCGAGCTCCGCGCCTCGGGGCATGTGCACACGTCCGTGCGTGCGGAGCTGCGCGCCAACCTCCTCGCGGCCCTCCGGGAAGGGCGCGACCCCTGGCCCGGCATCCACGGCTTCGAGTCCACCGTCGTCCCGCAGCTCGAGCGTGCCCTGCTCGCGGGGCACGACATCGTGCTGCTCGGCGAGCGCGGCCAGGGCAAGACGCGACTCCTGCGCACGCTGGTCGGCCTGCTCGACGAGTGGTCCCCGGTCATCGACGGGTCCGAGCTCGGCGAGCACCCCTACGAGCCGATCACGGTGGCCGGCCGGCGGCGTGCGGCGGACGAGGGCGCCGACCTTCCCGTCGCGTGGCGCCGCCGCGAGGAGCGGTACGTCGAGAAGCTCGCGACGCCGGACACGAGCGTCGCCGACCTCATCGGCGACGTGGACCCCATGAAGGTCGCCGAGGGGCGGGCCCTCGGTGACCCCGAGACGATCCACTTCGGCCTCGTCCCACGGGGCCACCGGGGCATCGTCGCCATCAACGAGCTGCCCGACCTCGCCGAGCGGATCCAGGTCGCGATGCTCAACGTGATGGAGGAGCGCGACATCCAGATCCGCGGCTACGTGCTGCGGCTGCCGCTCGACGTGCTGGTCGTCGCCAGCGCCAACCCGGAGGACTACACCAACCGGGGGCGCATCATCACCCCCCTCAAGGACCGCTTCGGCGCCGAGATCCGCACCCACTACCCGCGCGAGCTCGACGACGAGGTCGCCGTCATCCGGCAGGAGGCCCACCTCGTCGCCACGGTTCCCGACGCCCTGGTCGAGATCGTCGCCCGCTTCACCCGCGCCCTGCGCCAGTCCCCGGCCGTCGACCAGCGCTCCGGCGTCTCGGCGCGGTTCGCCATCGCGGGCACCGAGACCGTCGCAGCGGCGGCGCTGCACCGCGCCACCACGCGCGGCGAGGAGCAGGCGGTGGCCCGGGTCGTCGACCTCGAGGCGGCGCTCGACGTGCTGCGCGGCAAGATCGAGTTCGAGTCGGGCGAGGAGGGCCGCGAGCGCGAGGTGCTCGCGCACCTGCTGCGCACCTCCACCGCCGAGACCTGTCGAAAGCGGTTGGGCGGCATCGACCTCCATCTCGTCGTCGACGCCATCGAGGCCGGCGCGCTGGTCACCACCGGTGAGCGGGTCAGTGCCGCGGAGTTCCTGCACGGGCTGCCCGTCATCGGCGAGTCCGACGTCTACGACGCCGTGTGCGAGCGGCTCGACGCCACGACCGACGGCGAGCGGGCCAGTGCCATCGAGCTGGCCCTCGAGGGCCTCTACCTCGCGCGCCGGATCAGCAAGGACAGCGCCGACGGGGAGACGATCTACGGGTGAGCGGGGCCAGCGGCTCGGGCCGCACGTCGCGGTACGCCCGGTATGCCGGGGGGCCCGACCCGCTCGCGCCCCCGGTCGACCTGCGCGAGGCGCTCGACGCCATCGGCGAGGACGTCATGGCGGGCGTCTCCCCGGAGCGGGCGATGCGCGAGCTGCTGCGCCAGGGCACCCAGTCGCGCGTCGGCCTCGACGAGCTCGCTCGCCAGGTGGCGCAGCGCCGGCGCGAGCTGCTGCAGAAGCACCAGCTGGGCGGCACCCTCGAGGAGATCAAGAAGCTGCTCGACGAGGCGGTCCTCGCCGAGCGCAAGCAGCTGGCCCGCGACCTCGACGACGACGCACGGTTCGCCGAGATGCGGATGGAGGGGCTCCCGGCATCCCCAGCGGCGGCGGTGACCGAGCTGGCCGACTACGAGTGGCGCAGCAGCGAGGCGCGCGAGAAGTACGACCAGATCAAGGACCTGCTCGGCCGCGAGCTGCTCGACCAGCGCTTCGCCGGCATGAAGCAGGCCCTCGAGAACGCCACCCCCGAGGACCGCGAGCGGGTGGAGGAGATGCTCAGCGACCTCGGGGACCTGCTCGCGGCGCACGCCCGTGGCGACGACACCACCGAGCAGTTCCGTGACTTCATGGACAAGCACGGCGAGTTCTTCCCCGAGAACCCCGAGAGCGTCGAGGAGCTGATCGACGCGCTGGCCGCGCGGGCGGCGGCCGCCCAGCGGATGCTCGCGTCGATGACCCCCGAGCAGCGTGCCGAGCTGGCGCAGCTGTCTCAGCAGGCGTTCGGCTCCCCCGGCCTGATGGAGCAGCTCGACCGGCTCGACGACCTGCTGCGCGGGCTGCGCCCCGGCGAGGACTGGGACGGGTCGGAGCAGTTCAGCGGCGAGCAGGGGCTCGGGCTCGGTGACGGCACCGGGGCGCTGCAGGACCTCGCCCAGCTCGACGCGCTGTCCGACCAGCTCGCCCAGGCCCACCCCGGCGCCCGGATGGACGACGTCGACCTCGACGCCCTGGCCCGCCAGCTCGGCGACGACGCCGCCGTCGACGCCCGCGCCCTCGCCGCGCTGGAGAAGGCGCTGCGCGAGAGCGGCTACCTCACCCGGGCCGCCGACGGCAGCCTGCGCCTGTCGCCCCAGGCGATGCGCGAGCTCGGCAAGTCGCTCCTGCGCGACGTCGCGGGCCGGCTGTCGAACCGCTCGGGCGCACGAGACGTGCGGACCGCCGGCGCGGCCGGTGAGCAGAGCGGCGCCACCCGGCAGTGGGAGTTCGGCGACACCGAGGCCTGGGACGTCACCCGCACGATGACCAACGCGCTCAGCCGCACGGCCGACGAAGGACGGGCCGCGGGCGACGGCATCCGGCTCGACATCCGCGACGTCGAGGTGGTCGAGACCGAGGCGCGCACCCGGGCCGCCGTGGCGCTGCTCGTCGACACGTCGTTCTCGATGGCGATGGACGGCCGGTGGGTGCCGATGAAGCGCACCGCGCTCGCGCTGCACCAGCTCATCTCGAGCCGCTTCCGTGGCGACTCCCTCGAGCTCATCGGCTTCGGCCGGCACGCCGAGGTCATGCAGATCGAGCAGCTCACCGCGCTCGACGCCATGTGGGAGAAGGGCACCAACCTGCACCACGCGCTGCTCCTCGCGAACCGGCACTTCCGCCGGCACCCGCACGAGCAGCCGGTGCTGCTCATCGTCACCGACGGCGAGCCGACCTCGCACCTCGAGCCCGGCGGCGAGGTGTTCTTCGACTACCCGCCACACCCGCGCACCATCGCGCTCGCGGTGCGCGAGCTGGATGCCGCCGCGCGCCTGGGTGCCCAGACCACCTTCTTCCGGCTCGGTGAGGATGCCGGGCTGGCCCGGTTCGTCGACTCGATGGCTCGGCGCGCCGGGGGCAAGGTCGTCGCTCCGGAGCTCGGCGACCTGGGTGCTGCGGTCGTCGGGTCATACCTCGGGTCCCGGTCTCCCTCGACGCCGTTCGGGTCCTACCGCGACATGTTCGGCACCCGCGGCTTCTGGGCCGACTGATCCGTCCGGCGCGGCGGACCGCTCCCACCGACATGCAGTCGGCGTCACCCAGCCGCCCGCCGAGCGTCCGGCCGGCGCCAGGTCAGCCGACTGCCTGTCCGCAGAAGCACCTTCGCGCCAACACGCATCCGGTCAGCAACGGAGAAGCACACAGGATGCCGTCCGCCTAGAGTCGCTGCACGGCACAGGAAGTGCCGTTCAGGCAGAGCGAGGATCCAGACCATGAAGACGATGACGTGCCGACAGCTCGGAGGGGCCTGCGACCTCCCGCTCACGGGGGACAGCGGTGACGAGGTGATCAAGGCCCAGGACGCCCACCTCAAGGAGGTCGTCGCGGCGGGCGACACCGACCACGAGCAGGCCCTCAAGGAGATGAAGGGCCGCTGGAAGCACCCCATTTCCGGGATGGGTTGGTACAAGCAGGTCAAGCGCGACTTCGCCGCCCTGCCCGAGGGCTGACCGACCCAGCGGTCGGGCCTTTCCGTGCCACCGCCGCCACGTCTCACCGTTGCCGGCCGGGTCGGCGCCGAACCCGGTTGCACCCGGCATCCGGCACTTGGTTGGGTAAGGCGATGGCAGACAACGGCATGTGGTCCGCGCCCGGCACCGACCCCCGCGAGGGCCTCCCACCCGGCCGCGGCGAACGGGAGGTGCTGGAGCAGTACCTCGAGCACTACCGGATGACGCTCGAGCTCAAGTGCGAGGGGCTGGATGCCGCGCAGCTCGCGGCCCGCTCCGTGCCGCCCTCGACGATGTCGCTGCTGGGCCTGGTGCGACACCTGGCCCGGGTCGAGCACGGGTGGTGGCGGCGCACCATCGAGGGGCGCCCCGACCTGCCGCGCCTCTACCGCACCGATGGCGACCCCGACCTCGACTTCACCGGCGCGACTCCCGACGACGCGACGGTCGCGGACGCGTGGCGCTGCTGGCGCACCGAGGTCGAGCACGCCCGCGAGGTCTACGCCGGGCTCGACCTCGACGCGCTGATCGACGTGCACGGCGAGGACGTGGAGGGGCGCGACATCGTGGTGCACCTCGTCGAGGAGTACGCCCGGCACTGCGGGCACGCCGACCTGCTGCGCGAGTGCGTCGACGGGCGCACCGGCCAGTAGCCGAGCAACAGCACGGCCGGGGCCACCCGGGCAGCGCGCCCGGGCTACTGCGGCCCGGACGCCCGCTCACGAGCACAGGCGACGGTCTCCTCGAGGTCGAGCCCGTGCGTCGTCGCACCGCTGCGGCGATACGTCTCGAGCCGCCCGGCACCGCGCTCGAGCAACCGGTCGGCGCCGACGGCATTGCCGCGGGCGGCGTGCGTGAGCCCGACACAGAGCTGGGCCAACCCCTGCCAGAGGTCTCGCTCGTCCTCCGGCCCGGCCTTCCAGCGCGCCTCGAGAACCTCGTGCGCCGCGAACGGCCGGCCCTCGCGCACCAGGGCCCGGGCGGTCTCGATCGTCTCCGCCGGTGGCAGGGCCTCCTCCGGCACCGGCTCGACCCCGGCATCCCCGTAGGGCAGCGGCCGACCGAGCGCGTCGCGAGGTCGCTGCTGGCGCGGGCGACCGGCGTCGTCGCGGTCACGACCCGCGCTCACGGCCGCTCCCCCGCCCCGCGCACCGGGTCGAAGCGTCGCCGGCTGGCCAGCGCCTCGCGCAGCTCGTGATCGGCATCCAGCAGCGCGCGCCGCACGCCGGGGGTGAGGTCGTCGCGCTCGAGGAGGGCAGCGGACGCCGCCGCCGTCGCGTCGTCGACGAGCCGGGTGGGGTGGATGGCGCTGGCCACCCGAGAGACGGCGTCGTCGCCCATCCGCGCCGAGAGGCGCACGCAGAGGTCGCCCACCTGCTCGACGTAGGGGCGGACCAGCTCGGGGTCAGGGGTCACCCAGAACCCCCCGGCCACCGAGAGCGCGGCGTAGTTGGAGAGGTCCGCGTCGTCGCGCAGCGCCCCCCAGGCCCATGCCTTCGCTGCGGCCGTCGGTCGCACCGCACGGACGCCGAGCACCGCGAGCGAGCCGGCGAGCGAGCGGTCTGCGGCAGCGGCCGCGTCGATCTCACTCTCCGACAAGGCATCGAGCGTCGCCAGCCGGCGCAGCACCGCCCAGCGGAAGTCGTCGTCGCCATCGAGCACAGCGGGGATGCCGACACCCTCGGCCCAGCGCCGCAGACGGTCGATGTCGGAGCCGCTGGCGGCCCAGACCCGAGCAGCCACCACCGCGAGCGCGTCGCCCGCGGGGCCCTCGACCGTAACGGCCCGCTCCGCCAGCACGTCAGCCGCGGCGGCGACGGTGGCGAGCCCGCCGGCCTGCTCGGCCGGTGGCAGGAACATCGGCACGATCCGGGACGTCGTGGCCAGGGCGGCCCGCGAGAGCACCGCCGCCGAGGTCTCGCGCGACCAGGCGGCGCCGAACACCTCGAGCACGACCCGCGGGTCGACCTCGGCGCGGTGGACGGCTCCCAGCAGCGCCACCCAGACGACGGCCCGGGCCTGGGCGTCGGGCACCTCGGCCAGGCCGGAGGGCAGGGCAGCCAGTGTCGAGGAGTCGAGCGACACCTCCGCCCAGGTGAGGTCGCCGGCATTCGGCACGACGATCGCCCCCTTCGGGAGCGGCCCGAGGCCGGGAACGGGGGTGCGCTCGCCTTGGGCAACCAGGTCGACCCGGGCCGGCTCGCGCCCGCCTGCGAAGGCGGCGACGTCGAGCGTGTGCGGGCGGTCGGCGGGGTGCGCGGCCGGTGGGGTGCGAACGAGCACCCCCTCCTCGACGGCGAGCCGGTCGGCCCCGGCGGTCTCGAGCCACGCGGCGCTCCACGCCGACAGGGACCGGCCCGAGGCGGACTCCATCGCGGCGAGGAACGCGGCGAGGTCCCCGTTGCCGAAGGCGTGCGAGCGCAGGTGCTGCACCACCCCGGCGACGAACGCCTCGTCACCGATGTGCGCGATCAGCTGGCGGATCACCGACGCCCCCTTGGCGTAGGAGATGCCGTCGAAGTTGCCGAGCGCCGAGAGGGCGTCCGGTGCCGGCGACCCGGCGACCGGGTGGGTGCTCGGCGCGCGCTCCGCGGCATACCCCCACAACTTGCGGATGACGCCGAACTCGACCCAGGCGTCGGCGAACTCGGTCACCTCGGCCACGGTGCGGTACGCCATGTACTCGGCGAAGGACTCGTTGAGCCACAGGTCGTCCCACCAGGTCATCGTGACCAGGTCGCCGAACCACATGTGCGCCATCTCGTGAGCGATGGTGTTGCTGCGGCTGAGCAGCTGGTCAGGGGTCGCCGCCCCGCGGAAGATCATCGTGTCGCGGAACGTGACGCACCCGGGGTTCTCCATGGCTCCTGCGTTGAACTCGGGCACGAAGACCTGGTGGTACTCGCCGAAGGGGTACCGGACCCCGAAGAGCCGGTGGTAGTAGTCAAAGCTCTGGGCTGTCACCTCGATCATGTCGGGCGCCTCCGCCTCGAGCTCGGCCCGCAGCGAGGCCCGGGCGTGGAAACCCAGCCGGATGCCGTCGT
>JBJMHU010000100.1:0-5966 GCA_045807225.1 Ornithinibacter sp.
GCGGCGCTCGAGCAGCATGTCCCAGTGGGTGCGCACGTGCTTGACGGGCTTGGCCTCCGGCTCCGGGCCCCCACCCTGGAGCTTGGCCTCGGCGCCGCAACGGCATTCCCAGGTGTGCGGGACGTCGGCCTCGACCGAGAAGGGCAGCTTGATGGTGTGCCCGTTGGGGCACAGGTACGTGGTGATGTTGCGCTCGCTGGGGACGACGTTCTCGTCGGTCTCCATGCTCAGGGCGCCGAGTCGGCTGCCGCGCAGGCTGCGTTCTGCCATGGGATTCTCCCGAAGTCTGTGGTGTCCCGATCGGCAGGTCGCCCCGACCGGGTCTAGCGCGTCCAACGACCGGACCGGTGGCGTTGTTCCGTCGCCTCGCCGTCGTGTGAAGGGTTCGGTGTGAGACCCCTCACAGGATGCATACGGGCGGCGGCGTCCCACAGTTCGGACACCTTTCGCCCTCAGACGACGCGGGGGACCTGGTTTCCGGCGTCGAGGATGCCCTGCCGCACGTCGACCTTGCGCAGGATGGCGTAGCCGAGCACGAAGAAGATGATCAGGGCCACGATCGCCGGCCGGTAGGAGTCGGTCAGCTGGTGCACCAGGCCGAAGAGGAACGCACCGAACCACGACGTGCCCCGCTCCATGGCCTGGTAGAAGCCGAAGAACTCGGCCTCGCGGCTGTGCGGCACGAGCTGGCTGAACAGCGAGCGGCTCAGCGCCTGGCTGCCGCCGAGGACGATGCCGATGAGCACCCCGAGCACCACGAACGGCAGGAAGGCCTCGGCAGGCAGGAAGAACGCGGCGACCACGATGAGCGACCACGCGATGAGCGAGCGCAGGATGGTGCGCCATGCTCCCCACCGGCCGGCGACCCAGCCGAAGAGCAGCGCACCGCCGAACGCCACGAACTGCACGAGCAGGATCAGCGCGATGAGCTGGCTCTCGTCGAACTTCAGCTGCTCGGCGCCGTAGAGGCTGCTCGACGTGATGACGGTCTGGATGCCGTCGTTGAAGAACAGGTAGGCCAGCAGGAAGAGCATGGTGTTCGGGTAGTTGCGCAGGTCGCGGAAGGTGTGGCCGAGCTGGGCCAGGCTGCCCCGCACGGCACCGGCGCGAGGGGCGTCGATCTCGCTCGGGGCGTTGCCGCGCAGTCCCCACAGCCCGACGACGGGGATGACGGTGAAGACGGCCCACCACAGCCCCGCCGAGAGCAGGCTGATCCGCACGGCGGTCTCGGTGTCGACCCCGACGGTGTCGGGTGTGGTGACGATCACCAGGTTGACGGCCAGCAGCAGCCCACCGCCGAGGTAGCCCAGGGCCCAGCCGCGGCTGGAGACCTTGTCACGGTCGTCAGGGCTCGCGATGCGGCACAGGATGGCGTCGTAGACGACCAGGCTGGCGCCCAGGCTGATCGAGGCGATGACCATCATCGCGGCGCCGAACCGCCAGTTGCTCCCCACGAGGAAGAACAGCCCGGCGGCGGCGGCGGAGCCCACCCAGGCGAACAGGCCCAGGAGGCGGGCCGGCCGCTGGGACCGGTCGGCGACCGCCCCGACCATGATGAGCAGCAGCGCCGACATGATGGTGGCCAGGGTGATGGTGTAGGGCGCGATCGACCCCGGGTCCAGGGGGGCGGTCAGCACCAGGACGACCGCGGCCAGGAGGAGCGGCACGATGAGTGTGGTGGGGCGCACCAGCACGCGGGTGTCACGCGCGTAGGCGACGACACCGAGCACGAGGAGGACGAGCAGCGCCACGACGGCGACGAACGCAGCGGTGGAGATCCACCGCGGGAGGTCGGCAGCGGCCGGCACGACGTAGAGGTCGGTGCCGCACCTGGCGTCGGAGTCGATGCCGGGGCAGGCGGCCTCCTTGGCGACCGTGGTGAGGTAGGGCCCGAAGAGCACCGTCCCCACCGTGGTGACGAAGGCCGAGTTCGCCCAGTCGTACCAGTACCAGGGGCGGTGGTAGCGGCCGGTCTCGGCGTAGGCGTCGACCCGCTCGGACTGCGTCGTCATGCGCGAAGCGTTCCACACCCGGTGGGGTGCGCACCGTAGGTTGCGGTACTCGGTCTGTGCCGTGTCCGCAGCCGGGGATCAGCCCGCGAACTCCCAGTGCCACGGCTCGGGCAGCGACCCGCCGGCGGCGGCCCAGGAGGGGTGGAACCAGCCGTAGAGCGGGGCGTTCTGCCGCATCCACTGGTGCGCGGGCGACCCGAAGTCCTGCACCCCACCGCAGAGGTCGACCGCGTGGCCCAGCCCGTGCCGGCTGGTGCCGGGGGTCGCGGCGAAGCGGCCGCGCTTGCCCTTGATCGAGATCTGGTCGGGCAGGGAGCGGTAGGAGTCGGTGATGCACAGCGCGATGCCGGTCTGGGCGGCATACGCCTGGCTCATGGCGTTGAAGCTGGCCGCGGCAGCCGGAGAGAGGCTCTCACCGGGGGCCTGCCAGATGGGGCACAGCCCGCTCGGCGGGATCATCCCGTTGGGGTAGACCGTGGAGTCGTTGGTGCACGGCTTGCCGATCGCGGTCGTGTCGACCGAGGCGGAGGACAGTGCGTCGCGCAGCCGCTGGGCCGCGGCCTTGGCGGCCGGGGTGCGGGCACCGACGAGCAGGCTGGCGACCGGGCCGGCCTTCTCGACCTCGGCCACCTGGAGGCTGCGCAGCTTGGCCATCTTGGAGCGCTGCGCCAGGACGATCTTGTCGAGTGCGCCCTTGTCGCGCTGGATGACCCGGGTGGCCGCGGCGGCCGAGGCCTTGGCGGCGTCGGCGGCGGCGCTCAGCCGCACCTGCTCGGCGGTGAGCACCTTGATGTCGCGCATCGCCAGGGTGCGCTGCTCGGTGAGGTAGGACAGGTCGCCCAGCGGGTCGCCCACCTGGTCGGGCTCGGAGCCCAGTGCGTCGAGCATGCCGGCGAGGTCGGCGTCGCCGCCACCCCCGGCGTAGACGGAGAACACCCAGTCGCTCAGGATGCGGTGGGCGGTGGCCAGGCGGGCCTCGAGCACGGCCAGGTCCACGCGCGACGAGGTGGCCTCGGCGGTGGCGGCACGCTCGGTCTCGCGGGCCGCGACGAGGGACTCCAGCAGCGCGTTGGACTTGTCGGACAGCGCGTTCATCTCGCGGGTGGCCGCGGCGACCTTGGAGTTGCTCGCCGACAGGGTGCTCGCGATGCGGTCGGCCTCGGCGATCTGGGCGGCCAGGAGCGCTCCGGACAGGGCGACCTGGTGGTCCGGCTCGCCCTCGGCGGGTGCGGCCTTGGTGGGTGGCACGCCCGGAGGGGTGCTCGTGCCGGGGTTGGCGCTCGGGCCGGTGCTCGGACTGGTGCTCGGGCTGGTGCTCGGTGTCGGGGTGCTGGCCGTGGGGGAGGGCGACGGGGAGGTCGGGGTGGGGGTGGGCGTGGGGCTCGCGCTGCGCGTCACGGAGGTGGAGGGGGTCGGCACCGTCGCGGCAGCGGCAGTGCCTGCCGTTGCGGCCACGACCGCGGCGAGCACGGCCGACCCGGCCGTCACTCGCATCCAAGGCGCCCAGCGCACGACTTCGTCTTCCTGTCATGTTCGACGACGCCCACGGGCGCCCGGCACGCGCCCCTGCCGCACGAACCAAGCACCACGATAGGGGGAGCGTCGAGGGTGCGATACCCAGAAGGGCAAATACCACCCGTTCGGGCCATGGCTCGTCCACAGGTGGGAGCCCGGGGGGCCGTCGTCCACAGGTGGGGCGACCGCGTGGCGGCCGGCGGCGGTCCGCGTCAGGGTGACCGGATGGGGGCAGCCGGCCCCCGGAGGGAGGGCGGCAATGGATTATGTCAACTCGGTGCACCTGGTCGGCCGGGTCACCGCGACGGGGGAGCCGCGCGAGCTGCCGAGCGGCGACACCGTGCTGACCATGCGCGTGGTGGTTCCACGGACCCAGCGTCGGGACACGGCCCGCCCGGGTGTCGACACCATCGACGTGGCGTGCTGGACCGCAGCGGCCCGACGGTCCGCCTCCCGCTGCGAGGTCGACGACCACGTCGAGGTCGAGGGCGCCCTGCGCCGGCGGTTCTTCCGGGCCGGGGGCGCGGTGGCCAGCCGGTACGAGGTGGAGGCCCGCCGGGTCACCCGGCGCCGTGGTGACCCGGGCGGCTGAGCGCCGGCACCTGGCCGCGCCGACCAGCGGCTCAGGAGCGGGCGGCCAGCATCTGCTGCAGGAGCGCGATCTCGGAGGTCTGAGCGGCCGCGATCGCACCGGCCAACGTGCGCACCTCGGGGGTGCGCGCCTCTGCCACCGCCGCCTGGGCCATGGCAACCCCGCCGGTGTGGTGCGCGATCATCAGGCGCAGGAAGATCCGCTCGGCCTCGACACCGGTGGCCGCCTTGAGCTCGGCCAGCTGCTCGGGGGTGGCCATGCCGGGCATCGAGCCGTCCGGCCTGGTGTGCGCCGCCGCGTGCTCGCCACCGAGCCACGCCATCGGGGGGCGGGAGCCGGTCTGGTCCAGGCCCCACTGCACGAGCCACCCGTACATCTGCCCGGCCTGCTGCTGCTGGCTGGTGATGATGTCGTAGGCGACGGTGCGCACCTCGTCGTCCTGGCTGCGGTCGCGCACCAGGAACGCCATCTCGACGGCCTGGGCGTGGTGGGTCTGCATGTCGCGCGCGAAGCCGGCGTCCGCCCCGAAGTCGGTGGGCGCGGCGTCGCGCGCGTGCACGACCCACAGCGTGCCGAGCACACCGACGAGCAGGGCGGCCAGGCCGAGCAGCAGGAGCCGGCCGCGGCCCTGGTGCTGCGGCTCGGGCTCGTGGGTGTCGTCCTCGGGCCGGTGGACGGCTCGCTCGTCGGCGTCATCCATCCGGCCGGCGGTCATCCGGTCGCCGGCGGCAGGTCGCCCGCGCTGCCGCCGGTGCACGCGGCGCCCGGCTCCGGGGTCTGCGGGCCCTGCCGGTAGGCCTTGACGAACTCGGGCAGGCGCGGGTCGTCGACCCCGGTCAGCACCAGCTGGGTGCCCCAGGCGCTGGCGACGACGGGCCCGGGGAGCCCGGGGTAGGGCGACACCACGATGTAGGTGTCGGGCAGGGCCGCGGTGAGCTTGGCGACCTGGTCGGCGGGCAGTGCGGGGTCGTAGGTGACCCAGACCGCACCGTGCTCGAGGGCGTGCACCGCGAGCTCGTTCTTGACCGGCGCGGTGTAGACGCCGCAGTTGAGCCAGGTCGGGTTGTGGTTGCCCCCGACCGGCGGTGTCTGGGCGTAGGTGACGGGGTCGGTGGTGTGGTCCCGGGTGACCTTGTAGGTCTTCACCGCGTCGAGGGTGGGCCGGTTGGAGACGTCGTTGTAGACCGTGAACCCGACGACACCGGCGATGACCAGCACCACGGTCGCCACCGCGGCGATGAGCAGCAGGCGGGACCGGCGCTCCTTGGCCCGCTGTGCCTGGCGCACCTCGTCGACCTTGGCCCGGCCGGCCCGGGCACCACCCTGCGGCCTGGACGACTTGCTCACCCGGTGCTCCTTCCTGCGGTTGTGTGACGCCACTGCGGTTGTGTGACGCCGAGCGAACATTGTCACCCATCGACGGTGGGTCGACGTATCACGACCACGGCCGCGGGCCTCCTGACAACCATCGGAGGGGCCCTTGGCCCCGGGAGGTGTCGACATGCAGTGGATCCAGTGGACCAGGTGCCCGGAGTGCGACTCGATCGCCGAGGTCGTCGACCGCGACGTCTGGCCGAGCACCGACGGACCGGTCGAGCACGTGAGCGTTCGCTGCGTGCGCCGGCACCGGTTCGTGATGCCGGTGGTGGCGCTGGCGACCGAAGCAGTGCCTGCGTCGGTGGCGGCGCTGGAGCGGGAGACGGTGCCCGTGCGTCACCGGCGCGACGCTGTCTAGGAATCCCCTGTCGGCGTTGGGACAACGCCGATAATCCACATTATGTCAACTGCTGCGATGGCGCTGGCGTCGCTTGGCCCTGCGCCACTCCCCTCGGCCTCGAGCCCAGGTG
>JBJMHU010000101.1:0-13935 GCA_045807225.1 Ornithinibacter sp.
CCGCTGGCGACCCCGTAGCCGAAGATGCCCTTGCTGGCCGGGGCGGCGGCCGCGGCGGGGTCGAAGACCCGGGGGACGGTGAGCGCCGCGGTGGTGGCGGCGAGGCCCTTGAGTGCGGAGCGGCGGTCGATGCGCGTCGGAGACATGGACTGGATACTCCACCAGCCGGGGGTCTCCTGACCAGACCCGGAGCTCGACGATCTGGCGAGCTCCTCGCAGGTGGTGAGGTTGCGGCGCCACGTCGGGCACGACGAGCGCCGAGGCCGGCCCGACCACGGGCTCTGGGGGAGCGACGGGCCCCACCAGCCGAGCACCGACGTGACGAGCGGAGCGCTAGCAGCAGCTGCCCGACCCTTTCGGCACCGCGATTCCCAGGTGACGCTCTGCCGGCTCTGCGCGCCGCCGGCTGGGGGCCCTTCCGGGGTGCGGTCCGGGTGCGCTCAGGGTGGATCCGGACAGACCGGGTCGCCTCGGCCGCGCCACGCTGGCGGCATGACGACGACCTCTCGCACGCGTCCGGCCGCGACGGTGCCCAGGCCGGGGCAGCGGACCCGCGCGGCAGCCGGCTCCCGGTCCGACGCTCGGTCGGCGGCCGGGTCACAGCCTGCACGGGACGTCCGCGTCGACGCTCGGCCCGACCGTCGCGCCGCGCTCGTCGCCGCCGTCTCGTTGGCCGTCGTCACCGTGCTGTCGATCCCGGCCACCGCGCTGCTGGACACCGCTGACGCCACCGCCACGCGCGTGGTCGTTGCTGTCGGCTTCCTCGTCGTCGCGGCCCTCGAGGTGGTCGTCGGGTGGGGCCTCTACCGGGTGCTGCACGAGCGCGCCCACTCCTGCGCCTACGCCGCCCTGGTCAGCAGGGCCGGGTATGCCGTGCTCCTCGCAGCCGCGGCCGGCCGCCTGCTCTGGCCGGGTGGCGACGGCGTGCGCGGGTTCCGGGCGGACTGGTCGCTCGCGCTCCTCGTGCTCGGGGTGCACCTCCTGGTCACGACGGTCGCCCTCTGGCACTCGCACGAGGTACCCGGGGCCGTGGTGGCCGGTACCGCGCTCGCGGGTGCGGCCGCCGTCCTCGGCGACGTCGTCGGCCCCTTGCCGCTGCCCGACGTCGTCCCCGGAGCCGGGCCCCTGCTGCCCGGCGTGCTCGGCGGCCTGGTCCTGCTGGCCTGGCTCTCGGCCGTCAGCGGTCGGGCGGACGAGCAGCTCACCGAGCGCGATGCGGGATGAGCGAGCAGGACAGCGAGTGCGGCGTCGGCTGAACGAGGAGGTCAGCAGCGCCATGCCGGACCAGCGAGCGAGGGCAGCGAGCGCGCCCCGGCTGAGCGAGCTGGTGTACGACCCGGGATGAGCCGACGAGGTCGGCATCCACTGGGCCTGAGGTGGGCGCTTCGTCGAGCACGGGGATCGTCCACCGGTGCAGGCGCTCCCCCGCGTGCCCCAACGGCTCGTCGTCGGTCATGCCCTCCCCGGTCCGGAACCCGTCGAGCGAGACCGAGAAGGCGTGCCCCGTCAGCTTCGCCCTGGCTCCCCCTCCGTCAGCCTGGTTCAGGCTCCGTCAGCCCATCGTGCTGCGGTCGATCCCCAGGGTCGACAGCAGGTCCTCGTGCAGCTGGATCCACACGGTGTGGCAGGAGTCGACCTCGGCCCCGTCGACCCAGCGCGGCTGCCCCGCCTCGGCGCGGGTGAGGGCGGCGGCATACCGCTCGTCGTAGCCGGCGAACCGTTCGAGGGCGGCGGTCAGCTCAGCACACAGGGGGGCGAGCCGGCGCCGGTAGGACGCCAGCTCGTCGAGCACCCGGCCGTCCCAGACCGGGTCGTCGTGGTCGTTCGCCGCGAGCCGGTCCCAGGGCTCCGGCCGGATCTGCCAGCGGGTCAGGGTGAGCAGGAACCGCTCGTTGAGCCGGGCGAAGGTGTCGTGCACCCGCTCGACCGCTGGGCGGGTGCCGGTGTGGTCGAGCTCCTCGGTCAGGCGTCGCTCCCCCTCGAGCCGGCCGCTCTCGGTGAGCGACCACCCGGCGAGGTCGGCGAAGGCGACGCGCTGAACCCAGCCGTGGGCCTCGTCGTCGAGCAGCAGGTCCTCGACCACCTCGCGAGCGAGCCCGGTGCGGTGCGCGATCGCGAATGCATCCGTCATCCCGGTGACGCGCACGGCGTGCAGGGTGAGGAGCTCGGGTGAGGAGGGGTGGCCCACTCCGGGAGCCTAACCGCGCGGGCTCCAGGCCTCCCGGCGACCCGGCGTACGGTGAGCCGACGCACCGCCCCCCGGACAACGTGGTCCTCCACCGACCAGAAGGCAGGCCGCCATGCCCGACATCGCCCTCGTCACCGGCACCTCGAGCGGCATGGGGCTGGTGGCCGCCGTCGACCTGGCCCGCGCCGGCCTCACCGTCGTGGCGACGATGCGCGACAACGGCCGGGCCGCCGCGCTGCTCGCGGCAGCCGCGGATGCCGGCGTGCAGCTCGACGTCCGAACCCTCGACGTCACCGACCCGGCCGGCGCAGCGGCCTGTGTCGAGGGGGTGCTGCGCGACCACGGCCGGATCGACGTGCTGGTCAACAACGCCGGCCGCGGGTGCGTCGGCACCGCGGAGCAGCTCGGCATGGACACCGTGCGCGACCAGCTCGAGGTCAACTACCTCGGCGTGGTCGCGCTCACCAAGCTCGTGCTGCCCGGCATGCGCGAGCGCGGGCACGGCAGGGTGGTGACGGTGACCAGCGTCGGCGGCGCCGTGGGCCAGCCCTTCGCCGACGCCTACTGCGGCGCCAAGTTCGCGGTCGAGGGGTTCATGCAGTCACTGGCCGTGGTCGCCGAGCGGTTCGGCGTCTGGGTCAGCGTCATCGAGCCGGCCGCGGTGGCCTCCGACTTCGTGGCCAACGTGCAGCGCCCGGCGCCGGGCGACGACCCGTACGCCGACCTGTTCGCCGCCTACCTCGCCCGCACCACGGCCGCGTTCGACAACGCCCAGAGCGCGGCCGAGGCCGGTGCGGAGATCGCGGCCTGCGCCACCGCGACGTCCTACGCCTTCCGGTGGCAGACCTCCGCGGGCGCGACGGCCTTCGTGGGCATGTCGCTCGCCGACCTCGACGGCGCCCAGGTGCTCGGCGCCACCCGCACCTGGATCGCCTGACGCCGCCCGAGTCGCCGGGCCCAACAGCGTTGCCGATCAGCCTGATTCGGCCACCCGCTTCAGCTGAGCCAGGCCCTTCTCGAAGTCCGGACCGATCAGGGAGTCCATCGACTTCACGACCGAGAACAGCCGGGTGGCACCGCTCAGCTCGCCGTCCATCCGCCACTCGACCGTCGTGGTCCTCTCGTCGACCGGGGTGAGCACGAAGGCGAACTGGTTGTGCTGCTTGAACGGCTTCTCGAAGTGCAGGGCGACGTCGAGGCGCTCGGGGGCGTCACCGGTGACCGTCATGTCGCCCTTGCCGGCCTTGCGGTTCCCCTCCCAGGCGTACTGGGCGCCGACCCCGGCATCCGGCCCGCTGTAGGTGCGCCGCATCTGCGGGTCGAGGCCCTCCCACGGCGACCACTGCTGCCACTCGTGGAAGTCGCTGACGAGCGCGTGGATGCGCTGCGCCGGTGCGTTGATGGTGGTCGTCCTGCTGACGGTGTAGGGCTTGGCCATGCGCCCAGTGTGTCGAATCAGGTGGCGAGGAGCGAGGCCGTCTTCCTCGCCACGACGTCCGTGGCCCGCTGGGGCGAGAACCGCGCGAGCCGGTCGAGCCCGCGGGCGTCCTTGCCGATGACGACGCGGAAGCTGCCCCGCTCGATGCCCTGCACGATCTGCCGGGCGGCCTCCGATGCGCTGGTCATGCCGGCGGCCAGGTCACTCGGCGCCGGGTCCATCCGGGGTGTCGCCACACCGGAGTTCTCGGCGATGCCCGTGTCGACACCGCCGGGGAAGACCACCGTGACGGCGACGCTGGTGCCGCGCAGCTCGGCATACAGCCCCTCGGTGAAGAGCATGACCGCGGCCTTGCTCGCGCCGTACATCGTCTGGCCGGGCACCGGCGCGAGCGCTCCCATGCTCGAGACGTTGACGATGCACGCCTCATGCCGCGGGACGAGGTAGGGCAGGAACGCCTTGCAGGTGTGGATGACGCCCCAGAGATTGACGCCGAGCACCTTCTCCATCTGGGGGTAGTCCAGGTCGACGAAGGCCACGAACGGCTGGATGACGCCGGCCACGTTGACCAGCCCGTCGACCCGGCCGTGGGCCTCGCGCACCGCCTGGGGTAGCGCCTCGACGGCGGCCCGGTCGGTGAGGTCGACGACGTGGGTGCTGAGCCGGTCGGTGGATGCCGTGGTGGCCAGCTCGGCCGTTCCGTCCAGGCCCGCGCTGCTCAGGTCGAGGGCGGCGACGCGGCCGCCGCGGGAGAGCAGCGCCAGCACGACCTCGCGGCCGATCCCGTTCCCGCCACCGGTGACCACGAACACGTTCTCGGGGATCTGCACGGGTACTCCATCGCAGGTGACGAGGACGACCGGCGCCGGCCTCGCGCTCAGGCTATTGCGGTGGTCCCGGCGCCGGACCCGGTTCGTGGTGGACGAGACACCGCTCACGTGAGGGTCGATGGGCGCCGACCGGTCCCGACCGGCCCCGGCCGGGTCAGGCGGCGACAGGCGCCTTGGCGTCCGTGGCGCCCAGGAGCTCAGCCCGGCGGTCGTACGCCCAGCCCGGACCACGCAGCAGGAAGGACCACCGCTCCCGCCAGGCGGGCGCGCCGGCCACGTCACGGGCGATGTCACGCCACTCGTGAGTGGCGATCGTCACCGGGTTGTAGGTGTCGATGTTGGTCGTCAGGCCGTAGACCACCCGCTCGCCCTCACGCTCGAAGGTGCCGAACAGCCGGTCCCAGAGGATGAGGATGCTGCCGTGGTTTCGGTCGAGGTACTGCCGGTTCATGCCGTGGTGCACTCGGTGGTGCGAGGGCGTGTTCAGCACGTTCTCGAGCCAGCCGATCGACTGCACCACCTCGGTGTGGATCCAGAACTGGTAGATCAGGTTCAGCGCCCGGGCGTTCTCGATGACGCTCGGCCGCACGCCGGCCAGCGCCAGCAGGCCGTAGGGGACGCTCATCGTCAGACCCTCCGCCACCGGCTGGCGCAGAGCGGTCGAGAGGTTGTAGCGCTCGCTGCTGTGGTGCACCACGTGCATCGCCCACAGCCAGCGGCTCTCGTGGTTGAACCGGTGGTTCCAGTAGTAGATGGCGTCCCAGCCCAGGATCGCGATGATGTTGGCCGCCACACCGGTTCCCAGGTCGCGCTTCGTCAGGCCGAACAGGCGGGTGCCGCTGGTCTGCGCCGACCACGTCGTCGCGACGGTGAGCGCGGTGGAGGCGACTGCGGCCACGGCGGTGGCCCCGGTGACCCGCCGGGCGAACGGCGCATCGCGCAGGTGCGGCACGGCATCCGTTCCGGTGCGCGGTGCATGCGGGCCGGCGGCGGGGATGGTGCCGGTGGCGGAGAAGGTGCCGCCGGCCAAGGGCGTGCCGGCCTCCGACGGCGTAGAAGCACCGGGCAGCGTCCCGGCATCGGGCAAGATGCCCTCTGCACGACGGCGGCGCACCACGTCGGCAACCGTCGTGGCGGCGGTCGCGCCGACGGCCACGCCCATCAGCACCCTGGCCCAGCGGCCACGGCCCGGGGTGACCGGGTCGAGCAGGCGCGCCGACACGAACGGTGCCACCAGGCTGCCGACGCCCATGGTCAGGCTGGCCAGGGTGTCGGCCAGCTCGTAGTCACCGGCGCGGATGTCGCCGGGCGGCGCGGGGTGGCGGCGCTGCCACAGCACCTCGGTCGCCATGGCACCGACGAAGGCCGGGATGGCGAGCACGGTCAGGTCCGGTCGGGGCATCATCGGCGGCCTCCTTCAGCGGGGGGTGGCCTGGCGCGGCATCCGCTGCGACGGCCAGGTCCGGCCCGCAGACTAGCCCCGCGGGTGCCGCCGCGAAGGCGCCGTGGTGACGCGCACCACCGCGCTCAGGCTGTGCAGCAGCGCCGTGAGGAGGACAATCGGTGGCGGGTTCCGGGGCCGCCGCCACCGTCCCGGCACCAAGGTGGCACGGTGACGACGCGCGTGAGGAGCAGCCATGAGGGCGACCCCCGGAGACCACATCATCTTGGCCGGCGAGCTGGTCGACCAGCCCACCCGGGCCGGGGAGGTGCTCGAGGCGCGCGGTGCCGATGGGGGGCCGCCCTACGTCGTGCGCTGGGAGGACGGGCACACCAGCACGATGTTCCCCGGCCCCGGAGCGGTGCTGCGGGTGACCGAGTCGGCGGCCGTTCCGCACGACGAGGTGGTGGCCCGGCCCGAGCTGGGCACGCTGCGCGAGTGGTCGGTTCGGGTCACCATCTTCGAGCAGGGTGACGACACCACGGCGACGGTCGCGCTGCTCGCCGACTCGGCGCAGGCGCTCACCGCCCGCGGCACCAGCCGGCGCAGCGGGCGCGACGCCGAGGTGGCGCAGATCGGCGACGAGGTGGCGGTCGCGCGGGCCCTGCGCCGCCTTGCCGACCACCTGCTCACCCAGGCCGAGCACGACATCGAGGGCACCACCGGTGAGCGCGACGTCATGGTGCGGGCGCGCTGAGCCCGGCGCACCCCTCGCCGCCGAGGCGCCCTCCCCTACCGCCTGGTAGGTCACGTGATCGGTGCACCTCCCAGGCGGTGGCCGCAGCGAGATGAGGATGCCGATGGGTGTCTCACGCGCCGTCCCGACGGCGGCCGGGCTTCACGGCCGATGCAGGCCGGCCAGCCAGTCGGTGACCGGCTTCGTGGCCACCTCGGCGGAGTAGACCTCACCGTGGTTCACGCCGGGGATGACGTCGAGGGTCACCGCGTGCCCACCGGTCCGCAGCGCGTCGGCGAAGTCGGTGCTGAACCTGGGCTCCACCAGCTCGTCGGCGCCGCCGTGCAGCAGCAGCACCGGCACCTCGGGGCGCTGGCCGGCGAGGAGCACGGGGTTGGCGGCGTCCCACGTCGCGTCGCTGGCGTCGTCGGCGAAGAGGTTGGCGGCGGCATCCGAGAAGTTGCGGATGTCGTAGGGCCCGGCCAGCCCGACGAGGGCGTCAGCAACGACGACCGGGTCGCTGCAGCTCGGGGTGTAGGAGCCGGGGTCGAGGGTTGCCAGCGCGGACAGGTGGGCGCCCGAGGAGTGCCCGAGCAGCACGGTGCGGGTGGGCTCGATGCCGGCCTCGCGAGCGGTGGCAACCCCGTCGGCCAGGGCACAGACGACGTCCTCCAGCGGCACCGGGTAGACGGCGCCGTCGGCCCCTGCGCGGATGACGACCGGCATCGCCATGACACCCTGGCTCGCCAGCGCGGCGGCGAGCGGCTCGAGCCCGCTCGGGTCGGCGGTCTGCCAGCCACCGCCGGGGACCATGACGACCACGGGCGCCGCGGTCACCCCCTGCGGAAGGTGCGGGAAGGCGGCCAGGCCCGGCCGGTACTCGTGCATGACCGGGCCCGCGCTGTAGGTGTGGGACGGCGGCGCGGAGCTCCCGGCGGCGTCATCGGTGCTGGAGGAGCACGCGGCGACCAGCGCCGGCAGCACCGCGAAGGTGACCACCACGCGCCCCCGTTGCACCCGTCGCGTCGGCCACCTCACCCCTCCAGTATCGAGCGTTCGGGCCGTCCCGGACCGGTGTCATCGCTCACCCGTGGATTTGGCTGCACCGGACCTGACACCCGTCGATGCCCGGCAGCACGATGGCCGTGGAAACGTTCGGTGGCCGGGCCGGTGGCAGCGGATGTGGGCCCCGGCCGGCACCGCACCGCACCGCACCGCACCGCACCGCACCGCAGACGAGAGGACACCACGATGCCCGAGCTGATGGTCGACCTGATCACCTCCCTCGACGGGTACGCCTCGGCGGACGGATGGCCCGGGTGGTGGGGCCTGGAGGGACCGGAGTACCTGGGCTGGCTGGAGGAGGACCAGCCCGACGGCGGCTACCTCACCCTGATGGGCGCGACGACGTACCGGGTGATGTCGCAGCTCTCGGCGGCCGCTGAAGCGGGCGACGGCTTCCGGCCCGAGGAGGCGGACAGCCTCACCGGCCTCGACGCAGTGCCGAAGGTGATCTTCTCGTCGACCCTGACCGAGCCGCTGGCCTGGCCGAACGCCCGGCTGGTCACGACCGACGCGGTCGAGGCGGTGCGCACCATGAAGGCCGAGGGCGACCTCCCGTTGCGCACCCTGGGCAGCATCCGGCTGTGCCGCTCGCTGCTCGCCGCGGGACTGGTCGACCGGTTCCGGCTCGTGGTCTTCCCGGTGATCACCGGGGCCAGCGGGCAGGAGCGGGTCTACGACGGCTACCCCGACGTGGCCCTCGAGCTCGTCGAGAGCCGCACCTTCGACGGGCGCTCACAGCTGCTCGACTACGTGCCGACCGTCCTCGACGGGCCGCCCGGCACCGGCTGAGCCCGAGGGGCGCGGGGGCCCTCAGCGCTGCACGGGGAACACCAGGTGGGTGACCCGCTCACCCTGCAGGCAGGTCGTCGGGTCACCGAGCATGACGTCGGTGATGCCCATCGCCCCGAAGTAGGGCTTCCCCTGGCCCATCACCACCGGCACCAGGTCGACGGCCACCTCGTCGAGCAGGCCGAGCTCGAGGCACTGCCGGGCGATCGTCCCCGCAGCCACCGCGACCACCTGGTCACCCGCGATGTCCTGTGCAGTGGCGATGGCGGACTCGACCCCGTCGGTGACGAAGGTGAGCTCAGCGCCCGGGTGGTCGTCCACCCACTCGGTGGGCACCTCGTGGGTGACCACGACGACGGGCGCACCCATCGTGTGCCGGCCGCCCCAGCCGTCGGCGACGTCGAACAGGGTGCGGCCGACGACGATCGCGCCCACAGAGTCCACCCAGGCACGCCAGTGCTCCGCCGACCGGGGCGTCATGTGGAAGGTCATCCCCGGGGTGGCCGTGGGCAGTTCCACGTCGCCGTTGTCCAGGCAGTCGAACAGCCGGCCGATGGTGTCGTCAGCCTTGGCGATGTACCCGTCCAGCGACATCATCGCCGACGACACGACCTTGCCCATGGTGGTCCTCCGTCTGTCCGTTGGTTCCACCCTGTCGGACACCGCCCCAGGTCGGGGCCTCAGTGAAGTACCGGATGCCGCCAGCTCGGCGGGAGCCCGGCCGGCAGGTGCCGGCTGGGCCGGAGGGGTGGCCCGCCCCGTGGGACAGTGGCCCCATGTCCCTGCGCCGCATCGACCGAGCCGTGGCGGACTACACGGCCCTGCGACCGCGGCTGCTACCCGCCACCGACGAGTTCGTCGCCCTGGTGACGGGCACCATCGACGACGCCGGCATCAACTACCTCAGCGTCACGGGGCGCACCAAGGAGACCGGCTCCTTCGCCGCCAAGGTCCGGGGTGTGCTCGCCGACGACAGCACGGCCGACCCCCTGCGGGCCGTCACCGACCAGGTCGGGGTGCGGGTCATCACCTACGTGCAGCGCGACATCGACGCGGTGGCCGGCCTCCTTGCCGAGCAGTTCACCGTGCTCGACGACCGCGACCTCGGCGAGGAGACTGCGCGCGCCGGCCGGTTCGGCTACGCGAGCCGGCACCTGCTGGTGTCGCGAGCGCCCGGCGCGCCCACGGCATACGACCCGTTGTTCTGCGCCTCGATCCAGCTGCGGACGGTGCTGCAGCACGCGTGGGCGGAGTTCGAGCACGACATCCGCTACAAGGGGACGGTGCCGCCCGAGCAGGTGCCCGACCTCGACCGGCGGTTCACCCTGGCGGCCGGGCTGCTCGAGCTGGCCGACCGCGAGTTCGAGGCGATCCGCGACCGCCTGCAGGCCGGGCTGGGCGACAGCGACGTCGACGGCGGCGACGAGCACGACCCGCGGATCAGTGCGCAGGAGCTCGCCACCTTCCTGGCCGGGCGCTACTCGAACGCCGGCTGGTCGAAGACGGAGCACTACGAGTGGATCTCGGGGCTGCTGCTCGAGCTGGGCATCGCCTCCCTGGACGAGCTGGGTGCCACGCTGCGCGACGTCGACAGCGCGGCGGTCACCGCGGCGATGGACTACCGCTACCCGCCCGGCGCGGTGCGCCGGCTCGACGACGACCTGCTCTCGAAGTTCGGCGACGCCTACGTCGGCCTGCACGGCAACGCCCACCGCCGCGAGTCGCTGGAGTCCCGCCGCTCGCACCTGCCGGGGTGAGCCGGGGGGCGAGCGACGGGACGGGTCAGCGGGAGCCGTGGTCCGGCATCCGGGGGTGAGTCACTTGACCTCGGCCCGCCGGACGATGACCAGGCCGATCGCCAGCGGCAGCAGGAACCAGATGGTGCCCGACACCGCGAGGTGCTGCCACTGCTCGCTGCTGACGCTGCCGTTGAACAGCGCGTTGCGGGCGTCGGCGTAGTCGACCCAGGGCTGCAGGTCGGCGAACCACTTCGCGTTGGCGGCGAGCAGCTGCACCAGCGGAGGCAGCACCAGGCTGTAGACGAAGTAGGCGACGATCGCGCCGGCGGAGTTGCGGATCAGCACGCCGAGCATGAAGCCGAAGAGCATGCCGAGCACGCTGCCCAGCACGATGAGCGCGAACTCCGTCCCGCTGACGTTCCACACCGGGTCGAGCCCCGTCACGAGGCTGCCGACCAGGGTGCCGAGCGCCCCGACCACGAGCGCCACGAACATGGCACCGACACCGACACCGACGGCCGCGATGAACTTCGCCCACAGCACCCGACCGCGGTGCGGCACGAGGGTGAAGGTGGTCAGGCCGCTGCGCTGGCTCCACTCGCTGGTGACGGCGAGGATGCCGATGATCGGCAGGATCACTGTCATCGGGATGCCGACGGCGGCGGCGAAGTTGTCGTAGGTCTGCTGGTCGTCCGGGGCGAACACGATGATCGCCGCGGTCGCCAGCACGCTGGTGATGAGGATGCTCGCCATCAGCCAGAAGCCGGAGCGGGTGTCGAACATCTTGCGCAGCTCGACCCCGACCAGCCGGGAGAGGGGGATTCGCGCGGATGCCGTGCGCACGCGCCCGCGGTGCGTGGCGGCATCCGTCGTGGCGGGGTCGAGAACGGTCGTGCTGCTCATGCTGCTGCTCCTTCGCGCTGGGTGTCTGCGGTGAGCTCGAGGAACATCTCCTCGAGCCCGGCGCCGTCGGCGGCGCGCAGCTCGGTCAGGGCCAGGCCCGCCGCGAGCGCGACCTCACCGACCTGCTCGGGGGTGGCCTCGGTGTGCACGCTGCCGTCGGCGTGCGTGACCACGAGGCCGGCCCGCTCCATGGCCGCCACCAGCCCGGTGATGTCGCGGGCCCGGGCGACGGTGCCGGCGGAGGCGAGCAGCTCGGCCTTGGTGCCCTGCGCGACGATGCGGCCGTTGCCGATGACGACGAGGTCGTCGGCGATGACCTCGATCTCGTGCAGGAGGTGCGAGCTGAGCAGCACCGTGCCGCCGCGGTTGGCGTAGCCGCGCAGCAGGTCGCGCATCCAGCGGATGCCGGCCGGGTCGAGCCCGTTGGCCGGCTCGTCGAGGATGAGCACGTGCGGCTCGCCCAGCAGGGCCGCCCCGATGCCCAGGCGCTGGCGCATGCCGAGCGAGTAGTTGCGCACCCGGCGGTCGGCCTCGGCGTCGGTCAGGCTGACCAGCTCGAGCATCTCGGTGACGCGGGCCTTGGGCAGGCCCATGGTGCGCTGCACCAGGGTCAGGATCTCGCGACCGGTGCGGCCGGCGTGCTGGGCCGAGGCGTCGAGGAGCACCCCGACGTCGGTGCCCGGGTTGGGCAGGTCGACGAACCGGCGGCCGTCGATCGTGGCGGAGCCCGAGGTGGCCGGGGTGAGGCCGACCATGATCCGCATGGTGGTGGACTTGCCCGCCCCGTTGGGGCCGAGGAAGCCGGTGACCCGGCCGGTGGCCGCGGTGAAGGAGACGTCGTCGACGGCGGTCAGCCCGCGGCCGTAGGTCTTCGTGAGGTGCTCGACTTTGATCATGCCGAGAACACTGTCGGCCGGGCCGGGTCCGGCACATCGGGGGAACACCTGACAACGACCCTGAGCCGACCCTGAGCCCGCTCGGGTCGGGCGGTCGTCGCCTCGGGTGCAGTGTCAGGGTGGCGGTGAGCCGGCGCGGTGGTCGGTCTCGGCGAGGTTCTCGAGGTCGAGCGCTGGCGGCGCGCGCCCCACCGGTCACCGAGCGTGCGCCCCCTGGTGTCGTGGCCGGTCCGCTGCCTGAACCGACCGGTACGCTCGCGTCCGGGGATGACGACCGGGGGCGGCGAGGGGGCAGCGCGAGATGGTGCCGACTCTCGACCTGGCCTACCCGTTCGTCGGCCGCTGGCTCACCCAGAACAGCCCGGCCGACCGGGTGCCCAGCCACGGTACCGACCTGTTCGCCACCGCCTACGCGATCGACTTCGTCCCGGTCGACGACGCCGGGCGGTCGGCACGCATCACCCTGGCCTCCCTGCTGCGCCCCGAGCCGCCGGAGCGCTTTCCGGGGTTCGGCCGCGCGGTCCTGGCGCCCGTCGACGGCATCGTCGTGGCTGCGGCCGACGACGAGCCGGACCACCCCGCCTATCGGGGGCTGCCCTCCGTCGGCTACGCCGTGACCCAGCGAGGCCGGGTGGCGGGAGGATGGGCGCAGCTGGCCGGGAACCACGTCATGGTCCAGGCGCCGCACGGGCCGGTGGTGGCGGTGTGCCACCTGCAGCGCGGCAGCGTCGGGGTGCGCCCCGGCGAGCAGGTGCGGGTGGGCGAGGTGCTCGGCCGTTGCGGCAACTCGGGCAACAGCACCGAGCCGCACGTGCACCTGCAGGCCATCGACCGGGCGGATGCCGGGAACGCGCAGCCGGTGCCCATCACCTTCGGCGGTCGCCTCCCGCGCAACGGGCAGGTGGTCGAGGTCCCGTAGGAGGACGCATGGCCGACCCGGTCAGGCCCCGGGCTGGTCGTGCCCCAGCGGACCTACGGGAGGACCAGTCGTGGCCGTCCGATGCCGGGTCCCGGGTCAGCGATCGAGGGGGTGACCACGAGACCGGCGCCCACGGCATCCGCCCGCTCAGGGGTGGCTGCGCCGCGGCGCACGAAGCGGAACTCGGGCTCGGCGGCGGCCTCCTCCGCCATGGCGAGCCGGTCGGCGTTCGAGGGCTGCCGGGCGATCGACCCCGACACCGCGCCGGTGCCTTCCCGGGGCTGCGGCGCGGGGGTGCTGCGCGGGAGGCCGGGGCGGTCGACGACCCACAGCGTCGTGCCGGGCGTGCAGAGACCGGCGAGCAGCCCCCACATCTGCGCGGGCTTCCCTGCGCCGTCGTCGGTCGGTGGGAGCCGGACGTCGTCGCCCTCGAGGAGGGTCGCGAGCACGTGGTCGGCGCCGGGCGGCGGCTGGTCGAGCCCGAGGAGCCCGAGGGCGTCGGCGAGCGGCAGGGGGCGGTCGCTGCCGCGGCGCAGCGGCCAGCGCGGGAAGGCCGCGTCGGGCCACACGTAGGGCAGGTCGTCGGGGAGGTCACCGAAGATCGGCCGGTAGTGCCCGGGATCCTTGCGCACCAGGGCCGAGCGGTGGCTGAGGTGGAGCGACTCGTCACCCACCCAGGGCGGCACCGCGCCGGCGTCGTGCAGCTCGTCCCAGTCGGGCTCCGCGCCGCCGGTGAACTCGAGCAGGGCAGTACGCGTGGCGTCGGCCCGGCCCCTGGCCCGCCACTCGTCGACGCAGGCCAGGCCGTAGGACACCAGGGCCGGCACGAAGCCCCGCCACATCTTGACGACGGGGTGGTGCTTCCAGCCGTACTGCGGCCAGGTCAGGGCACGCAGCACCTGGAAGGTCTCCACCCGCTGCTTGCCCAGGCGGCGGTCGTCGAGCACCGCGGCACTGGCTCGCGGGTCGGGGTAGGGGAGGAACGTCTGCACCACTCCATTTGACCCGCCTCCGCGGCGCCACGGTGCGTGCGGCATCCGGCCGGTCACGG
>JBJMHU010000102.1:0-12070 GCA_045807225.1 Ornithinibacter sp.
GATGCCGGGTGCCGCGCTGATGTGGTCGTGCAAGAACCGGTTCAACCCCGCCGGGCACCGTTGCGTGCCAATGTTGCTCGGCCTTTCGGCCGAGGCTCAGCCGAGCAGCGTCTCGGTCAGAGCGCCTTCTGGGCCTCGAGCAGCGTGTTCGCGGCGAAGGTGAGTCCCTCGATCTGGTCGAGCTCCTGGTCCTCGTGCTCGATGTTGACCGGCATCTCGGGGTCGACGTCGCGCAGCGCCCGCAGGAACTCGGTCCACCACGAGACGTCGTGCCCCCGACCGACGGCCACGAAGTCCCACGAGGGGTCGGTGGGCCAGCCGGACAGCGTGGTGCCGCCGCCCATCGCGAGGTAGCCGGGCTCGCCCTCGGCGATGCGGGTGAACCGGTCGTCGAGCACGCCGTTGACCTTGGCCGCCTCGTTGATCCGGGTGTCCTTCGCTGCGGCGACGACCACCAGGGAGCCCAGGTCCTTGACGGCGAGCACGGGATCGATGCCCTGCCAGAACAGGTGGCTCGGGTCCATCTCGGCCCCGACGTGGGTCGAGCCGATCTCCTCCGCCAGTCGGTGCATCGTGGAGGGGTTGAAGACGATGTTGCCCGGGTGCATCTCGACGGCGACCCGCACGTCGGCGTCCGCGGCACGCGCCTGGATCCCCTTCCAGTAGGGCACGGCCACCCCCCACTGGTGGTCGCGCACGTCGAGCAGCGGGCTCCACCAGGGCAGCACGTTCCAGGCCATGTTGGTGCCGCTGGGGCTGCCGGCCGGGGCACCCGACATCGTGATGACGCGCGTGACGCCCAGGAGGGCGGCGAGCTCGATGGAGTCCTCGAGGTCCTTGGCGTGGGGGAAGCCCTCCCGCGGGAAGAGCGGGTTGCCGTTGCAGTTCAGCGCGGTCAGGGTGAGGCCGCGCGAGCTGAACTCGCCGAGGTACTCCTGGCGGGCGTCCTCGCTCTCGCGCAGCCGCTCGACCGGGAGGTGGATCGGCGGCAGGAAGCCACCGGAGTTGATCTCCACGCTGGTCATGCCGATGCCGGCGATGATGTCGAGGGCCTCGCCGAGCGGCTTGTCACCGAGGCAGGCGTTGTAGACGCCGAGGTTCATGGGGGTGCTCCTTGTGGGTGTCGGGTGAGGGGGGTGCAGGTCAGGTGGAGTGGTGCGCAGGCACGTCGACGACCGCACCACCGGCGGCGGCCGAGCGGATGACGGCGTCGATGATGGTGAGGTCTCGCACGCCGTCCTCGAAGCTGGCGACCGGTGGCAGGCCGCCCTCGATGCCGGTGACCTGCTCGAGGAAGGCCCGCAGCTGGAAGCCGAACAGGTCGCCGATGCCGAACGAGACCCCGGGGAAGTCCATCGGCACGCCACCCTTGAGATAGGGGTGGGCCGGCCCGATGAGCACCTGGTTGTAGCCGTCGAGTCCGTCGTCGCGCAGCTGACGGATCACCGAGAACTCGGCCGGCCGGTCCATGTCCCACTTGGCGGCGCCGGTCTCGGCGAAGAGGTCGAACGCCAGCGAGTTCGCGTGGCCGGGGGCGACCCGCGAGATCGAGAAGGTGCCGACGGCCCCCGACTCGAAGTGGGCGGTGAAGGTGGCGACGTCGTCGTTCTCGACCGGTTCCTTGACGTCGGTCAGCTCAGCCCGGGCGTGACCGTAGGTGGTGCCGGCCGCCAGGTAGCGCTCGGTGACCTTGGTGGTGAAGGCCGCGCCGCCGACCTGCGTCATCGGCCCACAGACGAACTCGGCCAGGTCGATGAGGTGGCTGCCGATGTCGGCGAGCGCGCCGGTGCCCGGGCCGCCCTTGTAGCGCCAGGCCATCGGGGTCTGCGCGCTGCGGGCGTAGTCGCACCAGTAGCGGCCGTTGAAGTGCGAGACCTCACCGAGCTCGGAGTTCACGAGCTCACGGATCGCCGCCACTGCGGGCTGGCGGCGGTAGACGAACGCCGTGCCGGTGACGAGGTCGGGGTGGGCCGCGGCGGCATCCGCCATCGCCCGGGCGTCCTCGAGGGAGTCGGACAGCGGCTTCTCGCACAGCACGTGCTTGCCGGCGGCCAGCAGGGCCTCGGCGATCTCGCGGTGCAGCGCGTTGCCGACGACGACGCTCACCACCTGCACGTCGTCGGCGTCGAGCAGCTCGCGCCAGTCGGTGCCGTGCCGCGCGTAGCCGTAGCGGGCCGCGGCATCGGCGGCGGTGGGCTCGTGGGCGTCGATGACCGCCGCGTAGTGGATCGGGGGGAGTGGGGGGTCGAACAGGGTCGGGGCGGAGCGGTAGCCGGCGCAGTGCGCGCGCCCCGCCATGCCGGCCCCGATCACGGCCACCCCGATGGGCTGTTGGGACATCGTCGGTTCTCCTTGTCAGCATCCTTGGCGACGTGTATAAAGCGCTTTAAGAGATGGTGGACCGGGCTCGGATGCCGTGTCAACCCTTTGTGCGGACAAACTGTCAAAAACGGAACGGGAGGCCGACATGACGCCGGAGGCAACGGCATCCGGCCGCGCTCGGCTGGTCGACGTCGCCACGCGCGCCGGGGTGTCGACGGCCACGGCCTCCCTGGTGCTGCGGGGTCGCCCGGGCCCCAGCGCGAGCACCGCGGATGCCGTGCGCGCCGCGGCTGCCGCGCTGGGCTACCGGCCCGACCGCACCGCCAGCCTGCTGGCGCGGCGCCGCAGCCACCTGCTCGGCGTGCTGCTCGACGTGGCGAGCCCCTTCCACGCCGAGCTCGTGCGAGCCCTGGACAGCGCGTCGGCCGACCGGGGGCTCGACCTCGTGCTGGGCACGACGACCCCGCGCACCGACGAGCACCGGGCCGTCGAGACCCTGCTCGACTTCCGCTGCGAGGCGATCGTGCTGCTCGGCCCGCACATGCCGGATGCCGACCTGACCGTCCTGGCGTCGCACTGCCCGACCGTGACGGTGGGTCGTGCCGGGGCGGCAGGTGTGACCGGCGTGCTGGCCGCGGACGACCAGGGGCTCGAGGCAGCCGTCGACCACCTGGCGGCGGCAGGTCACCAGCGCATCGCGTTCGTCGACGGGCCGCGCGGCAGCATCGCCCGGGCCCGCCGTCAGGGGTACCGCGACGCGATGGCCCGGCACGGGCTCGGCGCCGGTCTCGACGTGGTGCGCGGTGGTGCCGACGAGGCCGACGGGGCCGCTGCGGCGGCCCGGATGCTGGCCCGGCGGGCCGGGGATCGGCCCACTGGGGTCATCGCCTTCAACGACCGGGTGGCCATCGGCCTGCGCGACGGGTTGTTGCGCTCCGGCGTGGGCGTGCCCGACGAGGTCTCGGTGGTGGGCTATGACGACAGCCCGATGGCCAGGCTCGGCACCATCGCCCTCACCTCGGTGAGCCAGGAGCCGGAGCTGCTGGCCGACGTCACCGTCGGCGTGGTCGCCGCCCTGCTCGACGAGGCCTCGGGCCGGGGGAGGCCCGACGTGGTCATTGCGCCCCGGCTCGTCGTCCGCTCGTCGACCGGGGCGCCGCCCGGTCGATAGCGAACCCCCGCGCGGGCCCAGTGCGCGCGGGGGTTCGCTACCGCCGACGGCCCGGGGTCAGCGCGCGACCTCGTCGATGCGCACCGGCCGGCCCTGCGTCGCCGACAGCGTTGCGGCCTCCGCGATCCACGCCGTTCCCATGGCGTCGTCGATCGTGCAGGGCGAGGGCACCTCGCCGGCGGCCACCGCGCAGAACGACGCCAGCTCGCGCCGGAAGGCGTCGGCCAGGCGGTCCATGAAGAAGGTGTGCGGGGGGCCGGCGGGCCAGGTGATGCCCGGCTGCGTGGGGCGCAGCGGCAGACCGTCGTCGAGGCCGGCGGCCACGGCATCCGCCACGCCGTGCACCTCGAGGCGCACGTCATAGCCGCGGGCGTTGGTGCGGCTGTTCGACACCACGCCGATCGAGCCGTCGTCCAGCGTGATCAGCACCGATGCCGACGACCAGTCGCCGTGGTCGGCGTAGTAGTCGGCGGGGGCGTCGGGGTCCACCGCACCCACGGCGTACACCTCGACGGCCTCGTGCCCGGTCACCCAGCGCACGGCGTCGAAGTCGTGCACCGAGCAGTCCCGGAAGAGGCCGCCGGACCCGGCGAGATAGGCCGCGGGCGGCGGTGCCGGGTCGAGCGTCGTCGAGCGCACGGTGTGCACCCGGCCCAGCTCCCCGGAGCGCACCGCGTCGCGCGCGGCGACGAAGGCCGGGTCGAAACGGCGCGGGTAACCGATCTGCACCGCCACTCCCGAGGCGGCGAGGCGGTCACGCACCGTCACGGCCTCGTCGGCCGAGCCGGCGATCGGCTTCTCGCAGAACGTGGGGATGCCGCGGCCTGCAGACGCGAGGAGCAGCGCGGCATGCGCACCGGTGGTGGCGGCGATGACCACGCCGTCGACGCCGGCATCCAGCACCGCCTCGGGGGAGGCGACCGCGGTTGCTTTGCCGATGCGGGCGGTCGTGGCCCCGACCGCGGCCTCCACCGGGTCGGTGACGACGAGCTCCTCGACCCGGTCGAGAGCGGCGAGGGTGTCGGCGTGGAACGCGCCGATCCGGCCGAGGCCGATGAGTCCGATGCGCATTGGTGGTCTTCCTGGGGTCCGGCCGTCGCCACGGCGTGGCAGGGCGTCGCGCCCATGCTCACCTATCGCCACAGTTGCTGTCAATCATATGTTCTGACAAACTGTGCCCGCATGCGGTCGTGCGACGCGAGCGCCTGCCCTCGTGCCCCGTCCCCCGTATGCCGTTCCCCGTACGCCGTTCCCCGTTCCCGAAGGAGCCGACAGATGAGCGCCTCTCCGTTCACCCTCGCCGCCAGCGCTGAGATGCTCTACGTCGACCGGCCGGTGGCCGACCGGGTGCGGGCCATCTCCGACGCCGGGTTCGCCGTCGAGATCTGGGACTGGCGCAACCACGACCTCGACGGGCTCGAGGCGCTCGCCGCCTCCGGCGTGGTGTTCGCGTCGATGACCGGCTACACGACCGGCACCCTGGCCGACGAGGACGGTGCCGACGAGCTGCTGCGCACCGCCGCCGAGTCGGTCGTCGTGTCACGGCGGCTGGGCACCCCGAGCCTGAACCTGCACGGCACCGGGCTCGACGGCCGCGGCCTTCCGGTGGTGCCCTGCCAGGACGTGACGCCGACGATGTGGGCCACCGCCCGCAACACCCTGGCGCGCATCGCCGAGCTCGGGGAGCGCGAGGGCGTGACCTTCGTGCTCGAGAACCTCAACACGGCCGTCGACCACCCGGGAACCCCGTTCGCCAGGGCAGCCGACACCCTTGACCTCGTGCGGGGCGTCGACTCCCCCCACCTGCGGCTCAACCTCGACCTCTACCACGCGCAGATCGGCGAGGGGAACCTCATCGAGCTCTGCCGCCAGGCCCTTCCCTGGGTCGCCGAGGTGCAGGTCGCCGACGTCCCGGGTCGCTGTGAGCCGGGCACCGGTGAGATCCGGTATGCCGGCGTGGCCCGGGCGCTGGCGGACGCCGGGTTCAGCGGCGTCGTCGGCCTCGAGGCGTTCGCGAGCACCGACCCGGATGCCGCGCTCGCCGCCTTCCGCGACGCGTTCACGACCTGACGCCGCCCCTCCCGAGCACCAAGCCGGCACGTGCGGGGTTATGGCGGTCAGTTCGCTGACATGACAGCAATGACCCGGCACGTGCGTGGTCGGGCCGGTTCGCTCAGTGGCTGAGAGTGCGCCAGACCTGCGCGTCGAGCCGCTCGCTCAGCTCGCCCGGTGAGATCCCCTCACCGAGGGCCCGACGGACGAGGTCGGCCTGGGTCGCAGGTGACAGGCCGCCCACCGGCTGGTCGCGGTCGAGGTTCGTGGGAAAGGCATAGCCCTCCGCGGATGCCGCGACCACGTCACCGACGCGCGCCGGCGGCATCCCGGACGCCTTGCGGGCCAGCAGCGCCGGATAGACCGCCTCGACGACGCGCCGCCGGTCGACGCTCTCCATGGCGCGGCCGAATGCCGACGACACCTGTAGCAGGTTCGCCATCCGACGGACGTCCGTGGTGGAGTTGGAGCCGGCCGCGTGGAAGAGCGCGGGGTTGAAGAACACGGCATCCCCCTTGGCCAGCGGCAGCTGCACGTGGTGGGCGACGAAGTACTCCTGGAACTCGGGCAGCCAGTAGGCGAGGTAGCCGTGCGCGTACTTCTGCGAGTGGGGTAGGTAGAGCGTCGGACCGGTCTCGACCGGCATGTCGCAGTGGGCGACCGCACCCTGCAGGGTGAGCACCGGTGACAGGGCGTGCACGTGCGCCGGGTACTGCGCTGAGGTCTTGGGGCTCTGGAAGCCGAGGTGGTAGTCGCGGTGCACGGTCTGGCCGGCGCCGCCAGGGTTGACGACGTTGACCTGGCTGGTCACCTGGTAGCCCGGGCCGAGCCAGGCGGTGGCCGCCAGTGCCACGATGTCGTTCGCGTAGTAGTCGACGAAGGCCTCGGGGTCGGCGACGGCGAGCTTCTCGAGGGCGTTCCACACCCGGTCGTTGACCCCGGGGACGCCGAAGTGGTCGCCGGCCTCGCCACCGGAGGCCTTCTCGTCGGCGATGATCCCCTCGAACGCCTCACTCACCCGGTCGACGACGTCGTGCTCGAAGGCACCCCGGAAGACGGCGATGCCGGGGCCGGTGGCCAGCGCGCGAGCGACCTCCGCGTGCACGGCCCGGCGGGCGCCGTCGTCGGTGATCGCGGCGCGCAGGGCCTGCGCGTCGTAGAGCAGGACCCCCCAGCTGGCCTCTGTGGCGTGCGGGTAGTCGGCGAGGTCGGTGCCGGCACCGATGACCTCGAGGAGGTCCTCCAGGTGGCAGTCCTCGGCACGGAGGTAGCCGTTCGTGGGGTGCGTGCTCGTCATCAGGTCTCTCCTCAGCCGGGGCCGGTCAGGGTTCCGCCCCGTGGTCGGTCAGGTCAGGAGCAGGGCGAAGGCGGCGAGCGCAGATGCCGCGAGCACCGCCAGGTCGAAGCCGCGCTGGCTGATCCGCTGCACGGTGGCGTAGCCGAGCAGGCCGCCGACCAGCACGACCGGCGCCAGCGCGAGGGCGCGCACGGCATCCACCGTGTGCATCAGCCCGAGCCCGATGGAGAACGGCACCTTCACCAGGTTCACGATGAGGAAGAACCACGCGTTGGTGCCCACGAAGCGGCGCTTGTCGATGCCGGATGCCGACAGGTAGAGGGTCATCACCGCTCCGGCGGCGTTGGCGGTCATCGTCGCGAACCCGACGCCGCTGCCGGCGGTCCAGGAGGCGGCCCGCCGCTGGTGCACGGTGGACTCGGTGCCCGGTTCGCTGCGCCACTTCACCCAGAGCTGGAGCAGCACCAGCACGAGCAGCACACCACCGATGGTGCGGCGCAGCGTGGAGTCGTCGACGCTGCTCAGGAACAGGGCACCCACCACCAGCCCCGGCACGACGGCCGGAAGCAGCCGCCTGATGAGCGACCAGTCGGCGTCGTGGCGGTAGTGCCAGCAGGCGATGACGTCCCCGACGATGAGCACGGCCAGGATGGCCGCCGTCGACTCCTTGGCCGGCAGCACCGTGGCGAAGATGGCGACCGCGATGACGGCCAGGCCGCCGAGCGCGGTCTTGGAGTAGCCGATGATGCCGGCTGCCAGGGCCATGAGGACGAGCCCGGTGACGCTCGGGGCAAGCAGCACGCAGCACCATCCTCCTCCCGGTCAAGACCTAATGTCAGGACATTATCGCGCTATTGTGCCGTATGCCGTCGCACCTGCCGAACCCCCGCGTCCCCCACTCACTCGACGCGCCGGCGGTGCGCTGGGGGATCCTGGGCACCGGGTGGATCGCCGACAGGTTCGTCACCGCCCTGCACCAGAGCACCCGCCAGGTCGTGCAGGGCGTGGGGTCGCGCACTGAGGCGGGCGCTCGCCGGGCCGCCGACGCGTTCGGAGCCACGACCGCCCACGGCTCGTACGAGTCGCTGGTCGCCGACCCCGAGGTCGACGTGGTCTACATCGCGACGCCACACCACCTGCACCTTCCTCACGCCCTCCTGGCGATCGAGGCCGGCAAGCACGTGCTCATCGAGAAGCCGGTCGGACTGGATGCCGCGGAGGCGCGGCAGATCGGCGAGGCGGCGGCCCGCGCGGGGCTGTTCTGCATGGAGGCGATGTGGACGCTCTTCCTGCCGAAGTTCGACGTGGTGCGCCAGGTCGTCGCCGACGGCCTGCTCGGTGACCTCGTCGCCACGCACGCCGACATCGGCGAGCGCCTCGACGCCCCGCACCGGATCACCCGACCAGACCTGGCGGGTGGTCCGCTGCTCGACCTGGGCACCTACGCCGTCACCTTCGCGACGTGGACGCTGGGCCCGCCCGACGAGGTCGTCGCCGTCGGCACTGCTGCCCCGGGCGGGACCAACGGCCAGCTCGCCATCGCCCTGCGGACCGCCGGGGGCGGCACCGCATCGCTGCACACCACGATCCTCGCCGACAGCGGCACGACGGCTGCCGTCATCGGCACCGAGGGCCGCCTCGACCTGGGGAGCCGGTGGTACCTGCCCGGGCCGATGACGCTGCAGCCGCGGGAGGGGGCCCCGCTCGTCTGGGCCGAGCCGAAGGTGGAACACGGCGCCCTGCACTTCGAGGCGGCCGAGGTCGCGCGCCGGGTCACCGCCGGGGACACCGGGTCGCCGGTGAGACCGTGGGCCGACACGGTGATGACCCTCGACGTCATGGACCGGGTCCGCGCAGCGGTGGGCCTGGACTTCGCCGAGGCGCGCGCGGCGCGAGCGGCCGGCCACTGAGGATGCAGTGGCTCGCGGCCGCTCAGCAGGTGCCGAAGTCCTGCGTCCGGTGGATGCCGTGGTACCCGCCCCGGGGCACGCCGCGCCGATGACCTGCCGGGGGCCCGGCACCGGCGGCCGTCGTGGCTGCCCCCAGCGGGGTCACGGCGGTCGCCGGCGGGTCCGGACGGCGGGCCTGGCCTCAGCGGCATCCGAGACGGCGTGGTCCAGCGGCGCTGGGAGGGGCGCGGCAGCGGCTCCTGGCGGCGGTGGGGCTCGTGCCCATCAGACCTGTTGACGACGAGAACCCCTGCGCCGCCAAGGGTATCGACGGGACAGGGGTTCTCGGCCGGCGAACGGGATCGGCCGTTCGGACACGGATCAGAAGCGGTCGAGCGACTTCTTGCGCCAGGCCTTCGTGGCGGCGAGGCGCACGACGTCGCGGCGGCGACGGCCCTCGACCTTGTTGGGCAGCGAGAGCTGCACGACCTTCCAGTAGACCGACGCGGCCTGCTTGCCGAGGCTGCCGGTGACGTAGGGCAGGTCGTGCCGCTCCATCAGGTCGCGGATGCGCGGGGCGATCTCGCGGTAGCGGTTGCTCGGCATGTCGGGGAAGAGGTGGTGCTCGATCTGGTGGCTGAGGTTGCCGGTCATCACGTGCATCGCCGGCGAGCCGCTGATGTTGCCCGAGCCGAGCATCTGGCGCAGGTACCACTCGCCGCGGGTCTCTCCGTCGATCGAGGTCTTCTCGAAGGTCTCGATGCCGGGTGGGAAGTGCCCGCAGATGATGACCGTGTTGGTCCACACGTTGCGCACCAGGTTGGCGACGACGTTGGCCGTGAGGCTGGTGCGCGCCGAGCCGGTGACGGCGGACAGCGCCGGGTGCACGAGGTAGTCCTTGGTGGCCTGCCGCTTGATCTTCCCGACGACCTCCTTGGCGTTCGCGCGGAAGGTCGCCTTCTCCTCCTCGCTCATCCGGTTCTTCTTCGCGAGGTAGCCGCCGAGCTCGAGGTCGTAGGCCGCGATGGAGTACTCGAAGAGCAGGGCGTTGCCCACGTGCCAGATCGGCTGGAAGAGGAAGAACAGGCTCCAGCGCTGGTCCTCGTCGACCCGCAGGATGCCGTAGCCGAGGTCGTTGTCGCGGCCGAGCACGTTGGTGAAGGTGTGGTGGATCTCGTTGTGGCTGTGCTTCCACTGGCTGCTCGGGCTGGCGTTGTCCCACTCCCAGGCGGTCGAGTGGATCTTGGGGTCACGCATCCAGTCCCACTGGCCGTGCATGACGTTGTGGCCGATCTCCATGTTCTCGAGGATCTTGGCCACCGACAGGCCGGCCGTGCCGATCCACCAGGCGGGGCGGATGCCCTTGACCTTGACGCCCGAGAACAGCAGGGTCGCCCGGCTGGCCATCTCGAGGTAGCGCTGGACGGTGATGACCTTGCGGATGTAGGCGGCGTCACGGGCGCCACGGCTGTCCATGACCTCCTTGCGCAGGGCGTCGAGCTCGTGGCCGATGCCCTCGATCTGCTCGGGGGTCAGGTGCGCGGCCGGGTTGGGGCGGCCGCTCTTCTTCAGGGCCGGCCGCTGCGGGCGCGGGGTGGCGCTGGTGACGGACAGGCGCGGGTTGATGCCCTGCGGCTTGGTGGAGGCGTGGCCGGCGGCGACGTGGTGCGGCGCGGTGGGGGAGATGGTGCTGCGCTCGGGGGCGAGGGTCATGAGGAGGTCCTTCCGGGTCTCTCGCGGGCGGGCGGGCGGTGGGCGGTGGGACAAGATCGACCAATTGGTCGAAGTTGCCCCGGGTGGGTGGTCTAGAGCTCGATGTCGCAGGAGCCTGCAACGGCGTTGATGCAGGTCTGCACGGGCAGCTCGTCGCCGGGCTCGACGACGGTGACGTCACCGGTGCGCAGGTCGCGCACGGCGCCCTGTCGCATGGTGACGACGCAGCCGAAGCAGATGCCCATCCGGCATCCGCTCGGCATGAGGACGCCGGCCTCTTCGCCGGCGTCGAGGATCGGCGTGCCGCCGTCGGCCTCGACGGTGAGGTCGCTGCCGAGGAAGGTGATCTCGCCACCCTCGCCCGGCTCGACGACGGTGGGGCGGAAGCGCTCGGTGTGCAGGTGGTGGGCGACGCCGGCGGCGGCCCAGTGCGCCTCGGCGGCGTCGAGCAGGCCGGTGGGCCCGCAGGTCCAGGTCTCGCGCTCGCGCCAGTCGGGCACCAGCTCGTCGAGGCGGGCCAGGTCGAGCACGCCGTGCTGGTCGTCGAGGTTGAGGCCGAGCGCGAGGCGGCCGCTGTCGGCATACGACCGCAGCTCGCTCGCGAAGATGACGTCGGATGCCGTGGGGGCGCAGTGCAGGTGGGCGACGTCGGGCAGCTCGTCGAGGGAGTTGCGCAGCATGCCCATCACCGGGGTGATGCCGCTGCCGGCGGTGAGGAACAGCACCTTGGCGGGCGCGGGGCTGGGCAGGGTGAAGTCGCCGGTGGCCTGGTCGAGCATGACGAGGGTGCCCGGCACGGTGGCCCGCACGAGGTGGGTGGAGACCTTGCCGTCGGGGATCGCCTTGGTGGTGATCGCGATGCAGCCCGCCGGGATGCCGGCCGCTGCCGTGCCGTCGGCGCGGTGGGTGAGGCTGTAGGCGCGCCAGTGGCGCACGCCGTCGATGTCGATGCCGATGCGGATGTACTGGCCGGGCACGTGGCCGAGCCAGCCTCGGCCGGGGCGGATGACGACCGTCACGGCATCCGCGGTCTCGGGGCGCACCTCGACGACGCGGCCGCGCAGGTCGGCGCCGGAGCGCAGCGGGTCGATCAGGTCCAGGTAGTCGCTCGGCACCAGGGGGGTGGCCAGCGCCTCGGCGACCTTGCGGGCACCACGGAACACGCCCCCGAGCGGACCGGGGGCGTGGGCTCCGACGCGCGGGCGCGACGGCGCGGCCGGCGGGTGCACGGCGGGCGGGGTCGGTCGGGTCACGGTGGATGCGCTCACGTACGCCAGCGTAACCTACGGTTGCGTAACCTACGAAACCGTAACCAAGCGTTTCTCTCGCCACCACTGCCTCGCGCCACGCCCCCGTTCGCGACGTCAGGAGCACTTCGCCGAGTCAGGGGCGTATCCGGCCCTGACTCGGCGAGAACCTCCTGAGCCCGCGAGGTGCTCCTGGCTTCGCGATGGCGCCAGGTCAGGAGCTCGGAGCGGGGCGGGTGACTCGCCGGTGCAGCTCGTCGGGAACCTCGATCTCGGCCCCGGCCGCACCCTCAGCCGGGCTCTCCACGCCGTCGGCCGACGAGGTCATGGACCTGTGGCCCGGGCGTGGGCCTCGTCGAGCAGCTCGGTGACCACCCCG
>JBJMHU010000103.1:0-6924 GCA_045807225.1 Ornithinibacter sp.
CACCTGACGCGGAGGACCAAGACCCGGGGCGCTTCACGTCGACTGCCCCCGACCGCGATGGGGACCCGGCAGCCCCCGGGCTCGAGAGGATCGGGAGGCCTTCGGGTGTTGTCCCAGACCCTCGCCGTGACGGTGGGCCTGAACGTGGTGGCGATGGACCCGTCGATAGGTGTTGTGGCAACTGGGGTCGGTCGGAAGACGATCCGGACCGACGTGCTGATGGTCTCGGGAACGGAGACCATCACCAGCGATGGCTCCGAAGCGCAGCCCGCGCTGGGACGGGAGTGGCTGCAGTTGCTGTCCCCGTCACGGATGTCGATCTTCTTCCGCGACTGTGCGAAAGGGCGGAAGGACGGCAGAGCCCTGTCGCCGCCCGGTTCGTTGTTGGAGCAGGCAAGGCCGTTGACCAGCGAAGTCGGTGCGCCCCCGGCAGGACTCGAACCTGCGACCTCGAGATTAGAAGGCTCTTGCTCTATCCGGCTGAGCTACGGGGGCCGGGCGACCGGGCCCGCCGGACGCCGGGCTCAGTGTAGGGCGCGTGCCCAGCGGCGCACCGGGCGAGCGGTGAGCGTGACGGCATCCGTGGACCGCGACCCGACGGCGCACCCACCCGCCTACGCTGGCGCGGTGATGAACCTCCTGCGGCGCACCGCGTCGCTGCCCGGGGTGCGGGCGGTCCTGCTGAGCCCCCGCGTCCGCAGGGTGCTGGCGTCGGTTCTCGCACTGCGGTTCCTGACCGCCGCGTGGGCGACCACCCGCCCCTTCGCGGTGCTCAGCGGAGAGCTGCTGGCACGGGGCCAGATCCGCACCTACCGCATCCGCGCCACGGGGGTGCCGGTCGCCCTGCAGCACGGTCGCGACCTGGAGGCGCTGTTCGAGCTGTTCTCGCGCGGCGAGTACGACCCTCCGGTCCCGCTGCGCGACCGGCTCGGCCCGGATGCCGTGACGACCGTGCTCGACGTCGGCGCCAACGTCGGCATGTTCTCGGCCTGGGCGCGCGGACGCTGGCCCCAGGCCCGGATCGTCGCGGTCGAGCCGGCCCCCGAGAACGTCGCGGTGCTCGTGGAGCAGGCCGGCCAGGACGGGCGCACCGAGGTCGTGGTCGCGGCCGTCGCCCCGGCCGACGGGGAGACCGGGTTCGTCGAGGGCTGGGGGGCCGGCAGCCACGTGCCCTCGGATGCCGAGCAGCCCACCACCGTCGTGCGCACGGTCGACTGGTTCCCGTTGTTCGCCGCCGCCGACCTGGTGAAGATGGACATCGAGGGCGGCGAGTGGCCGGTGCTCACCGACCCGCGGCTGGCCGACCTGGAGCGGCTCACGCTCGTCATGGAGTACCACCGGGTCGGCGCTCCGTCGCTGCCGGCATCCGCGGCGGCCCGTGGCCTGCTCGAGGCGGCCGGCTTCGAGGTCGGCCACGAGACCCCCAACTACTGGGGCCACGGCACCCTGTGGGCTTGGAAGGGTTGAGCCGTCGGCTCGGCCCTCACCCGCCCAGCGGTAGGCGAGCCAGCACCTCGTGCCGGGGACCGTGCCCTCGCTCCCGCGGCAGGTGCGAGGCCACCACGGCGACGTCCGAGGCGACCCACGCCGGCCCGGCATACGTCGAGAGCACCCGCAGCCAGCGCGTGGCGTCCTGCGCCCACGAGAACCGGCCCAGGGTCAGGTGGGGGACGAACGCGCCACCCTCGGGTGCCGCCCCGGCCACCGCGCACGCCGACCGCACACCGCGCGCCAACCGGCCGAGGTCCTCGGCCGAGCCGGGCGCGCCCGCCACGCCGGCCCAGAGCACCTTGGCCCGCGTGACGTCCGGGAAGCAGCCGCCCCCGCTGACCGCCAGCTCGATCGGCCCCGTGCGGTCCGCCGCGAGCCCGACCCCCTCGACCACGTCCTCGACCACGCGGTCCGGCGCCGCACCCATGAACGCCAAGGTGAGGTGCCACCGGGCCGGTGAGGACCACCGCAGCTCCGGACCCGCTCCACGGCGCGCCGCGAGGAACTCGTCGAGGTGCTCCACGGCATCCACGGAGGGCTCGATCGCCACGAACATCCGCATGACAAACATCATCCGCCGCACCCGGCATTGGCGGCCCGACCTGCGTAGGGGTCGTTAGGCTGGCGCTCGTGACGGTGGACGAAGACGTGGAGGCCCTGGTCTCCGCCGTCGAGGGGTTGCGGGAGGCCGTCGGGGGGGCATCGCTACCTCTCGACGTCACCAGCCGTGCCCCGGCGGAGGCCTCCCGCCGTCAGCTCCTCCAGCAGCTCGACGACTACGTGCTGCCGCGCCTGCGCGCCATCGACGCACCCCTGCTCGCGGTGGTCGGTGGGTCCACCGGTGCCGGCAAGTCGACCCTGGTCAACTCGGTGGTCGGCGCCCAGGTGAGCCGCTCCGGGGTGCTCCGGCCCACCACCACGTCACCGGTGCTGGTGCACCACCCCGACGACCGGCACTGGTTCGCCGACACCCGCATCCTCCCCGGGCTGGCGAGGGTCACCGGGCAGGACACCGGCCAGAGCCAGCCGGGCACCGTGCGGCTCGTCGAGTCGAGCGCGCTGCCATCGGGCATGGCGCTGCTCGACGCCCCCGACATCGACTCGGTCGTCGCCGCCAACCGCGCCATCGCCACCCAGCTGCTCTCGGCCGCCGACCTCTGGCTCTTCGTGACCACGGCGGCGCGCTACGCGGATGCCGTGCCCTGGGACCTCCTGCGCACGGCCGCCGACCGCGGCACCTCGGTCGCCATCGTGCTCGACCGCATCCCCCCGGATGCCGTGGCCGAGATCCGCCCGCACCTCGCCGCGATGCTGCGCGAGCAGGGGCTGCCCACCGCTCCGATCTTCACGGTTCCCGAGACGACGCTCAGCGCCGAGGGCCGCCTGCCCGCGGATGCCGTGGAGCGGCTTCGCTCCTGGCTCCAGGCGCTGGCCAGCGACGCCCGCGCCCGCTCCATCGTGGTCGGGCAGACCCTGCGCGGCGCTGTGGACTCGCTCTCCGGGCGCACTGCCGAGCTCGTCGTCGCGAGCCGCGACCAGCACGACGCCGCGGTCTCACTGAGCAAGGCGGTCGACGAGTCGTTCACCGAGGCGCACCGGCGGGTCGACGCGGGCATGACCGACGGCACGCTGCTGCGCGGCGAGGTGCTCGCCCGCTGGCAGGAGTTCGTCGGCACCGGTGAGTTCTTCCGCCAGGTCGAGAGCACGATCGCCCGGTGGCGCGACAAGGTCACCGCCGCGATCAAGGGCAACCCGCCGCCGTCCGACGACCTCGGCGAGGCGCTGCAGAGCGGGGTCGCCGCGCTGCTGCTCTCCAACGCCGAGACGGCGGCCTCCGAGACCGCCCGCGCATGGCGCCGGCTGCCGGGCGGCACCCAGATCCTGACGGCGCACCCCGACCTCAGCAAGCCGTCGCCGGGGCTGCGGCCCGATGTCGAGCGCCTCGTGCGCGACTGGCAGGGCGAGGTGCTCGAGCTGGTGCGCACCGAGGGCCAGGGCCGGCGCACCAACGCGCGAATCGCGGCATACGGGCTCAACGCCATCGGCCTGTTCCTCATGCTCGTGGCGTTCAGCAGCACCTACGGCCTCACCGGTGCCGAGATCGGCATCGCCGGCGGCACGGCACTGCTCGCCCAGCGGGTGCTCGAGGCGATCTTCGGCGACCAGGCGGTGCGCGACATGGCGGCCAAGGCCCGGCGCAGCCTGCTCGACCTCGCCGACGAGCTGTTTGCTTCCGAACGCGAGCGGTATGCCGCCGCGCTCGCCGAGGTGGCCGCGCCCGCCGACCAGCCCCAGCGCCTCGCGGCCGTGGCGGCCGAGCTGCGGGCGGTGGTGCGGTGAGCCCGTTGCGGATGGGTTCGTCGCGGGGCGCCGTCGTCTCGGCCGAGCAGCTGTCGGCGGCGGCGACCTCGCTGGCTGCGGCCGTCGACGCCGGCGGCGAGCAGCTGCCCGCCGAGGGGCGGGAGCGGGCCCACTCCGTGGTCAGCAAGGTGTCCGAGCGCACCGCGCTGGTGGGGGGTCACACGGTGGTGGCCCTGGCAGGCGCAACCGGCAGCGGCAAGTCCTCACTGTTCAACGCCATGGTCGGCAGCCCCGTGGCCACCGTCGGCGTGCGGCGCCCGACGACGTCGACCCCCACGGCGGCCATCTGGGGTGAGGAGCCGGTCGGCGACCTGCTCGACTGGCTGGGGGTGGGAGCCCGGCACCTGGTGCCCATCACTGCCGACGTCGTCCCGAAGGGGGGCCGGCGAGGAGGGCCGGTCGGCCCGCTCGAGGGGCTCGTGCTGCTCGACCTGCCCGACTTCGACTCCCGCGAGACCGGCAACCGCACCGAGGCCGAGCGGGTGCTCGAGCTCGTCGACCTCTTCGTCTGGGTCACCGACCCGCAGAAGTACGCCGACGCCCGGCTGCACGACGACTACGTCGCGGCGCTTCGCAGCCACGAGGCCGTCACGATGGTGGTGTTCAACCAGGTCGACCGGCTCACCGCCGCCGAGGTGGAGGAGTGCCGAGCCGACCTGGTGCGGCTCATGGAGCGCGACGGCGTGCCACGGGTGGCGGTTCTCCCGACCTCGGTGACCACCGGTGCCGGTCTCGACGAGCTTCACCAACGCCTCGCCAACGCCGTCGCCGGCCGCACGATGACCCGTGCGCGGCTGGCGGCTGACGTCCGCGCGGCAGCAGGGGCCCTGCACGAGCACGTGGCCGACGGCGAGCCGGCGGTCGACGACGCCGCGCGCACCGAGCTGCTCGACGCCCTGGCCCGCAGCGCCGGCGTCCCCACCGTGGTGCAGGCCGTGGAGCGCGACTACCGGATGGAGGCGGCTGCCAGCACCGGCTGGCCCTTCACCCGGTGGGTGCACCACCTGCGCCCCCGACCGCTGCGCCGGCTGCGGCTCGACGGCCGCGACGTGGGGGTCACCGACGCCGACGTGCGCTCGGTGCTCGGCCGCTCCTCGCTGCCGCCCCCGAGCCCGGCCTCGCGAGCCGCGGTCGACCTCGCCACCCGCCGACTGGCCGACCGCGCCAGCACGTCGCTGCCCCACCCGTGGGCGGATGCCGTGGAACGCGCCGCCGACCCCCCCGGCCCCGCGCTGGGCGACGCGCTCGACCGCGCAGTGGTGGGCACGTCGCTGTTCGCGCGCGTGCCGCTGTGGTGGCGCGTGGTGGGGTTGGTGCAGCTGGGGCTGGCCGCCGCGGCGCTGCTCGGATTCCTCTGGCTGGCGCTGTACGTCGTCGTGGGGTGGGCCCAGCTCGACCAGGTGATCGGTGACCCGCCCACCTTCGGCGTCGTCCCGGTGCCACTGGTGCTGTTCGTCGGCGGGTTGCTCGGTGGGCTCCTGCTGGCCCTGGTCTCTCGATGGCTGGCTCGGATCGGTGGCCGGCGCCGAGGCCGGGTCATGGACGCCCGGCTGCGGACCTCGATCGACGAGGTCGCCCGGGTCGAGATCGTGCAGCCGGTCGAGCGGGTGCTCGAGCGGCACGCGGCGACCCGCCTGGCGCTCCGCCGCGCCGCCGAGGTCTGAGCAGCGGTCGTCCACAGGGGGTGTTCCGGACCTCCCCTCGTCCACAGGTTCGGGGACGACGTTGTCGCCGTGGTGGTCTCGGCCCGAGGGTTGGCGCAGCGGCCCCGACGGACGGGGCCGGGGGAGGACGCACGATGAGCACCAACGAGACGCACGTGACGATCAAGGGGCGGCTGTGCGCCGACCCCCTGGTCTTCACCACCAAGGCCGGGGCACCGATGACCAAGTTCCGCGTCGCGCAGAGCGGCCGGCGCCAGGTCCAGCCCGGCCAGTGGGAGGACACCGAGCCGAGCTTCTACGACGTGCTGGCCTACCGGTCGCTCGCCGCCAACATCGGGGTGTCCCTCAAGAAGGGCCACCCGGTCACCGTGCACGGCCGCCAGCGGGTCGTGCAGTGGCGCCGCGACGACGGCCAGGTCTTCGTCAACGTCGAGATCGAGGCGGATGCCGTGGGGCACGACCTCACGTTCGGCACCACCGCGTTCGCGCGGGTCGGGATGGGCCGCCCTGCCGAGGCCTGGTCGCCGGGCGATGGTGGCGCGCCTCAGGACGGCCGCTCCGACGACGACACCGGCTCGTCCGCTGGACTGGGCGACCCCGAGAACGACCCGTTCGTCGTCGAGGGCGGGCTGGGTCGAGGCCTCGGCGAGGTGGGGTTCGGCACCTCGGGGGAAGCGGCTGGCCCGGGGGAGTCGTCCGGGGAGGCGTCCCCACTGGGTTCCGACAGCGGCCCGCTGGTCCGGCCGGGGAAGGAGGCCGCCGCCTGACGCCCGGCGCGAGGGAGCGCGGCGTGCGGCCCGGGCACCAGGAGGCTGCGGCCTGACGGCCGGCACGAGGGGCCGCGGCGCGACGGCCGGCACCATGGGCCGCGGCGCGGTGCCCCGGGCGGCGCTCCGGCGTCTCTCGGGGCTCATGAGGCCGCCCGCTCTGGTGCTGGCCGGTGGCCAGGGCGTCGGGCGGGACTGCACGTGGCGACCGGGGGCGGAGGTGACGCAGACGCCGATTCGGGCTGGGGCGGTGCCGGTCGATAACCTGTGCGGCATGCCCGAGTTCATCTACGTCATGTCGCGCGCCCGCAAGGCCCACGGCGACAAGGTCATCCTCGACGACGTCACCCTGTCGTTCCTGCCCGGCGCCAAGATCGGTGTCGTCGGCCCGAACGGCGCGGGGAAGTCCTCGGTGCTCAAGATCATGGCCGGCCTCGACCCGCCCTCGAACGGCGAGGCCCGGCTGACGCCTGGCTACTCGGTCGGCATCCTCATGCAGGAGCCCGAGCTGACCGAGGAGAAGACGGTGCTCGGCAACGTCGAGGAGGGCGCCGGCGAGATCAAGGCCAAGGTCGACCGCTACAACGAGATCTCAGCCCTGATGGCCGATCCCGACGCCGACTTCGACGCGCTGATGACCT
>JBJMHU010000104.1:0-5533 GCA_045807225.1 Ornithinibacter sp.
GCAGGGTGTCGTTGAGCGGCAGGTGGCTGTAGAAGTCGCCGAGCGTGTACTTCGTCGACACCACGAGCGAGGGTGAGTCGATGCCGTCGAGCACGGCGGCGTACGACGCCGGGTTCGTGTGCATGTCGCCGACTGCGCCGACGCCGACGCTCCACGAGCGGAAGATGACGTCGCGGTGGGTGCGCTCGGCCTGCTGGGTGAGGCTGGTGAGCATGGCGCGCACGGCATCCACGCTCGTGACGGCGAGCGAGCTGTAGTAGTCCCACCCCTCCACGTCGTACACCCGGCCGGCCTCGCCGATCCTCACCAGCACCCCGTCGAGGGACGGTGCGGCGGCGTAGAGCTCGTCGAGGCCGGCGGCGTAGACCGCCCACAGGTCGGGGCTGGTGGTGTCGAGCGAGCCGACGTGCTCGGTGAGGTAGTGCTCGAGGGGTGTGGTCAGGCTCAGCATGTCAGTGCGCAGCACCACCTTCATCCCGAGCTGCTCGGCCCGGTCCCAGAACGGGGTGAAGGCCTGGCGCATCGCCAGGGCGCGGGCCACGTGCTCGTCGCCCTCGGCGTAGACCGGCCCGTCGGGGGCACCCTCCAGGGTGACGAACTCGAGGAACCCGGGGAACGCGACGGCGGTGTAGCCGTTGGCCAGGCTGTGCCGCAGGAAGGCGTCGTAGTCGGCGTAGGCGAGCTTCAGCGCGGCCTGGTCGACGTAGGGGGCGCTCGGCAGGATCACGTCGGCGAAGGCCTTGGACGCGTGCGAGTAGTCGGTGCCGGTGCGCCACTGCTCCGGGTCCGGGGTCACGCCGACCGCGCCGAGGTCGACCATGCGGAACGGCAGCCGGGAGTGGACGTCCGTCCCGAGCCGCTCGGCGACGCTGTGGCCGCTGCGCACGGATGCCGCGAGGTCGTACACGGCACGGACCGCGCCGCTCTCGCTCGTGGCCGTGACCGTCATCGCCTGCGGGGTGCCCCCGAGGCGGTAGGTGTCGTCACCGAGGTCCCCGGTGCCCACGGTGATCCTGAGCGTGGCCCGGCCGCGACGGTTCGGAGCCGCTGCCACGGCATCGGCGAGCTCGTCGAGCGCGACCCTGCTCCGCTCGGTGCGCGGGGGGTCGACCGGCTCGATGGTGGGCGGGGGGACCGCCGGCGCGACCGCGGTCACCGGGGTCGACACGGCATCCATGCCCTGGACCGGCTCGGCGCTGATGCCGAGCGCGCTGCCGATCCCCAGGGCCACGAGCAGACCGACGACGAGCAGCGCGACGGCCGTCGCGACCGCGCGCCAGCCACGCCCACGCGCCGTCGTCACAGCGGGCAGGCTAGCCGCGAAGTCTGGTAGCCGCCCGCGGACCGGCTGGGAGGATGCCGAGCCGCGACGCCTGCTCAGGCGCGGGCGACCGCCTCGTCGCTCGCAGCCGCCGGTGCGGACGTGCGGATGAGGTGGTCGAACGCCGAGAGCGCCGCCGTGGCGCCACCACCGGCGGCCGCGACGATCTGCTTCCACGGCGCGGTCGTGCAGTCACCGGCCGCGAACACCCCGGGGATGCCGGTCGCGCCGCGCGCGTCGACGACCACCTCGCCGTGCGGGGTCATGGGGACCACGCCGTCGAGCCACTCGGTGTTGGGCAGCAGGCCGACCTGCACGAAGACTCCCTCGACCGGCAGCAGCATCGAGCCACCACCGGCCCGGGGGGCGTGCCGGAGACCGACGACCGTCGACCCGTCGCCCACGACCTCGGTGCTGGCCGTGCCGAGCAGCACGTCGACGTTGGGCAGGCTGCGCGCCTTGCGCTGCAGCACCTCGTCGGCCTTGAGCTCGTCGGCGAACTCGACCAGCGTCACGTGCGACACCACGCCGGCGAGGTCGATGGCGGCCTCGACGCCGGAGTTGCCGCCGCCGACGACCGCGACCCGCTTGCCCCTGAACAGCGGGCCGTCGCAGTGCGGGCAGAAGGTGACCCCGCGGTTGCGGTACTCGTCCTCGCCCGGCACGTCGAGGGTGCGCCAGCGGGCGCCGCTGGCGATGACGACGGTGGCTGAGCGGAGTGTCGCCCCCGAGGCCAGCTGCACCTCGTGCAGGCCGCCCACCTCGGATGCCGGGACGAGCCGCTGCGCGCTCTGCCCCGTCACGACCTCGACGCCGAGGGCGCGGACCTGGCGCTCGAGGTCACCGGCCATGCGTGGGCCCTCGGTGTGCTCGACGGAGGGGTAGTTCTCGATCGACATGGTGTCGAGCAGCTGGCCGCCGAAGCGCTCCGCCAGCAGGCCGGTGCGGATCCCCTTGCGGGCGGTGTAGACGGCGGCGGTGGCGCCGGCCGGGCCGCCGCCGACGACGAGCACCTCGAAGGGCTCGAGCGAGGCGAGGCGCTCGGTGTCGCGCTCGGCCGCGCCCTCGTCGAGCTTCGCGACGATCTCGTCGAGCGTCATCCGGCCCTGGCCGAAGAGCTCGCCGTTGCGGAAGACCATCGGCACCGCGAGCACCCCGCGCTGCTCCACCTCGTCGGGGAAGACGGCGCCGTCGATGGCGACGTGCGAGATGCCCGGGTTGAGCACGCTCATCAGGTTGAGCGCCTGCACGACGTCGGGGCAGTTCTGGCAGCTCTGGCTGAAGTAGGTCTCGAACCGGTGCTCCCCGCGCAGGCCGCGCACGGCATCCAGCAGGTCGGCTGCCGCGGTGGACGGGTGCCCGCCGACCTGCAGCAGCGCGAGCACGAGCGAGGTGAACTCGTGGCCGAGCGGCAGCCCGGCGAACCCGACCTCGACGTCGGTGCCGGTGCGCAGCACGCGGAACGAGGGACGCCGGGCGGCGTCCCCCGTCCGCACGTGGGCGACCCGCCCGGCGGACAGCGAGGCGACCTCGTCGAGCAGGTCGGACACCTTCTGCGACGGGGCCGAGCCGTCGAGGCTGGAGACCAGCTGGACGGGCTCGACGATCTTGGTGAGGTAGGCCGAGAGCTGCTGTGCGAGGGCGGGATCGAGCATCAGGGTCAGATCTTCCCCACGAGGTCGAGCGACGGTGCCAGGGTGTCCTCGCCCTCCTCCCACTTGGCCGGGCAGACCTCGCCGGGGTGGTTGCGCACGTAGAGGGCGGCCCTGACCTTGCGCACCAGCTCGGCGGCGTTGCGGCCGATGCCCTCGGCGGTGACCTCGTGGAACTGGATGACGCCGTCGGGGTCGACGAGGAAGGTGCCACGGTCGGCCAGGCCCTCGCCCTTGCGCAGGACCTTGAAGCCCTTGGAGATGCGGTGGGTCGGGTCGCCGACCATCGGGTAGGTCACCTTGCGGATGGTGTCGGAGACCTCGTGCCACGCCTTGTGCGTGAAGTGGGTGTCGGTCGACACGGAGTAGACCTCGACCCCGAGGGCCTTGAGCTCCTGGTAGTGGTCGGCGAGGTCACCGAGCTCGGTGGGGCAGACGAAGGTGAAGTCGGCCGGGTAGAAGAAGAAGATCGCCCACTTCCCCTCGATGTCCGCGGACGAGACCGGGACGAACGAGCCGTTGACGAAGGCCGTGGCCTCGAAGGGCTTCACGGTCGTGTTGACGAGGGACATGCGTGGGTCACTGCTCCTTGGGTGGGGTACCTGGGACGCTCCAGGGTCCGGGCACCGTGATCGGCATCCAATTTCTGGATCGGTTCAAGACTACTCGGGCGCCAGGGGTCCCTGAACGGGGAGTTCCGCACCGCGGAACGCCTGCAGCACAGCGGGATACGTACTGTGACCCACATCTCAGCCAGCCCGTGCAACGATCGACCAATAGGTCAATCTTGTCCCACACCCGGTTGGGGCAACTTTGACCTATTGGACGATCTGGTCCCAGCGCCGGGGGGACGGGGTGCGGACTTTGGTCAGGACTGGCCGAGCTTCGCCAGGATCAGGGCGCGGGCCGCGGCGGCGTCGCCGGAGCCCTTCATCTCACGCATGACCTGACCGATGAGCGCGCCCACGGCCTGCACCTTGCCGTCGCGGATCTTGTCGGCGACGTCGGGGTTGGCGGCGATCACGGCATCCACCGCGGCCTCGAGGGCCCCGGTGTCCTGCGAGAGCGCGAGGCCGCGCGCGTCGGCCACGGCGGTCGGCGCGCCCTCACCCGAGAGCACGCCCTCCCACACCTGCCGGGCCATGCCGTCGTTGAGCCGGCCGGAGGTCACCAGGCCCTCGAGCTCGACCACGGCTGCGGGGCCCACGCCCAGGCCCGCGGCGTAGGTCGGCACGTCGAGCCCCTCGGCGTTGGCGCGTCGAGCGACCTCCCCCGACCACCACTTCCGGGCAGCCGACGGCGAGGCACCCGCAGCGACGGTCTCCTCGACGAGGTCGACGAGCCCGGCGTTGACGACGTCGCGCATCTCGAGGTCGGCGAACCCCCAGTCGGCCTGCAGCCGCTTGCGCCGGGCGGCGGGGGGCTCGGGCAGCGTGCCGCGCAGCGCGTCGACGTCCTCGCGCGACGGTGCGACGGGCACCAGGTCGGGCTCGGGGAAGTAGCGGTAGTCATCGGCGTCGGACTTGACGCGGCCCGACGTGGTGACACCGGTGTCCTCGTGCCAGTGCCGGGTCTCCTGCACGATGGTGCCGCCCGAGGTCAGCACCGCCGCATGGCGTCCGATCTCGTAGCGCACTGCCCGCTCGACCGATCTCAGCGAGTTGACGTTCTTGGTCTCCGAGCGAGTGCCGAGCTTGGTGGCGTCCTTGCGCATCAGCGACAGGTTGACGTCGCAGCGCATCGAGCCCTGCTCCATCCGCACGTCCGAGACGTCGAGCGCCTTGAGCAGGTCGCGCAGCGTGGCCACGTAGGCGCGCGCGATCTCCGGCGCCCGCTCCCCCGCGCCCATCATCGGCTTGGTGACGATCTCGATGAGCGGGATGCCGGCGCGGTTGTAGTCGACCAGGCTGTGCGTGGCGCCGTGGATACGACCGGTGGAGCCGCCGACGTGCAGCGACTTGCCGGTGTCCTCCTCCATGTGCGCGCGCTCGATCTCGACGCGGTAGACGGTGCCGTCGTCGAGCTCGACGTCGAGGTACCCGTTGAACGCGATCGGCTCGTCGTACTGGGAGGTCTGGAAGTTCTTCGGCATGTCCGGGTAGAAGTAGTTCTTCCGGGCGAACCGGCACCACTGCGCGATCTCGCAGTTGAGCACCAGCCCGATGCGGATCGCCGACTCCACGGCCTTGACGTTGACGACCGGCAGCGCGCCGGGCAGGCCGAGGCAGACCGGGCAGGTCTGGGTGTTGGGGTCGGCGCCGAACTCGGTGGGGCAGCCGCAGAACATCTTCGTCGCGGTGTTGAGCTCGACGTGCACCTCGAGCCCCATCACCGGGTCGAAGGCCGCGATGGCCTCGTCGAACGGCAGGGTCGCCTCGGCGTGTGTCTGGGTGGTCATCGCTCAGGCCTCCTTCGTCATCGTGCCGGCGGGGGACCCGAGCGCCGGGGCCCGGTCGAGGATCGCGCCGCCCCAGGCGGCGGTGAGCCGTGCCTCGAGCGCCGCCCCGACGGCGTACAGCCGGTCGTCGCGCATGGCGGGGGCCAGGATCTGGAAGCCGGC
>JBJMHU010000105.1:0-35858 GCA_045807225.1 Ornithinibacter sp.
GCCAGCCCGGAGAGCGCGTCGGTGGCGGTGAACTTCACGTCGACGTCGCTGGTGTACCACCCGTTCTGGCCGGCAGTGCCGGAGGTGACCACGGTCTCGGTGACGACCGGGGCACCCCGGTCGAGCTTGATGGTGACGTCCTTCTCGGCGCTGGTGTGGCCGGCGTAGTCGGTGCAGGTGCCGGAGACGGTCTTCGCGGCGGTGTCCATGTCGACGGTGACGGGGGCGGTGCACGTGGCGACGCCGCTACCCTTGTCGCCCGCAGGTGCGAAGCTGACCGTCACGGGGGCGGTGTGCCAGCCCGACTCGAGGGCCGGAGCGCTCAGCGAGGTGCTCGGCGCGTTCGGCGGGGTGGTGTCGACCTTGACGGTGTGCGTCTTCGCGCCCACGGTGGACGAGTTGCCCGCCCGGTCGGTGAAGGCGGGGCTCTTGACGACCAGCTCACCGTCGCCGGTGGTGGATACGGTCTGCGAGCTGGTGCCCACCGCGTGGCCGTCGACCAGGAACAGCGAGGTCGCGTCGCTGGCGGTGAAGGTCACGTTGACCGGCTCGGTGTACCAGCCGTTGACGATGTCGCCACCACCGGCCACGGTGCTTGCCGAGCTGACCGACGGCGCCGTTGCGTCGCGCCGGATGTTGACCGTGTTGCTGTTGCTCCCGCCCGCGCTCGTCGCTTCGCAGGTGAAGGTGCTGAGCGGCGTATCGGAGGTGATGCGCTGGTTCTGGCAGCCCTTGATCGTCAACGAGCTCGGGGACTGCGCCTCCGTCACGGTCCAGTCCAGGGCCACGTCATCTCGGAACCAGCCGGATCCGTCAGGGACGGGGGTCAAGGCCCTGGAGATGACGGGAGCCGTCTCGTCGACGATCGACCAGGCCTTCGAGGCGACGGCCTGCGCACCGCTCGCATCCACGTAGGTGCAGGTAGCGCGGCGCGTGCCGATGCTGTCGACCTTGTAGGGGCCCTCGATCTCGGTCATGGCTGCCGGCCAGGGCTTGGTGGTGTGCGGCGGGGTGGGGACGTCCTCGACGTCGGTGGCCACGCACTCCGGCCGCGCCAGCTCACCCCGGACGTACCTGCCGCCCTCCTCGACGCCGGTGACCTCGACCGTCGGCGGGGTGTTCGGGATGCCGGTGACGTTCACCTTGAAGGTGGAGTTGCCGAAGTGGAAGACCCCCCCGGTCCTGTTGCCGAACTGCGCCTGGCTGGTGGTCACCGTCGCAGTCCCGACGCCGACCGGCGTGACCGTGACCTGCTGTGCCCCGGCGGCGCCGCAGGCGCTGAGGACCAGACTCGTCGGGGACACGGTGGCGACCGCCGGGTTGTCCGATGCGAGGTTCACCGTGAGGGTCTCGCTCGGGCCGTCGAAGTTGCAGCCCTCGTCGGTGTCGCCCTCGGCGGCCACGACGTAGATCGTCGTCTTCGCCGGTCCGGTGGTGAGGCTCAACGGCATCACCTCGACGATCGAGTCGACGGAGTCGTCGACGCCGTTGGTGATGAGGTCGGCGCTGGCGGTGCTGCACGCAGCGACAGCGACGGTGCCGGTCGCCACGAGGGCGGTCAGGATGCGGGTACTGCGGTGGCGCCACATGCGCATGGCTCAGGTACTCCTCGGTCAGGGATTTGGTCTGGGTACAACCGTCCACCAGTGCCGTGACATGGGCGTGAAACGGGCACGCGAACAGGACCGGCCGTGGTGGCGGTCCCTGTGCAAGGGGCCGCCGGGCGGCGGTCTGGGAGGCGGTCCGGGCGCGATACCTCGGTTCAGGGCGAAGCTGGCGGTGTGTCCCCTCTCGCGGGCGACGACGGGCTGGGGAGGGTGGCTCCCGAGCTGGACCCTGCGCGGCCGGTGTGAAGACGTCGCAAAAGGACCCGCCGAGGAATGCCGTCCAGGGCAACGGCTGGGGCTCCGCGCCCGTGCACTGGCGACACCACGTCGGCCCGGTGCCGACCGTGCGGAGGATGCAGGCGACAGGTACCGCCCAGCGGGGTCGCGCCGCGTTTCACGGGCTGCTCACGGCGGCCACGGATGGTGGTACCACGCCCTCGCACGACGCAGGGTGACCAACTGCCGTACCGCCGAAGAGATCCTTGGGAGCCCAGCATGCCGTCGACCCGACGCGTGGACCGTTCGTCGCCGCCCCGGCGGCTCCAGCGTGCCCGAGGTGGAGCCGACGTCCTGGCCTGCTCGGTGTGGGCGCTCGTCGTCTGGGGTGCCTGCCTGGCCGCGACCGCCGTGGTCGACGGCCCTGGCGGGCGACCGGGTCTCGTGGCGGCACTCACCCTCCTGCCCGGGGCGGTGGCGGCGTCGTGGGCCGCGCACGCACGCAGGCAGGCCGGTGACGCCGGCACCGAACCAGCGGACCGGCACGGCGGTGTCGACCCGACCGGGGGTCCGAGCACCCTCGGTGCCGGCCGCGCCACGGGCGCGCTGTACCGGGCTCTCGCTGCGGCGGCCGCGATCCTGGCGGTCGGTGGGCCCGTGCGGTTCGCGACGGCCGGCACCGCTGAGGGGGCTGTCACGGCATCCCTCGTGCACCTGCCGCTGCACGCGGTGGTGGCCATGGTCGTGCTCGTGCTCGCCACCGGGCGGGGTGTCAGGCTCTCGCGCCTGCGCCGCTCGCCGCGCCGCGCGGTGACCGTGGTGGTCGCCGCCGTCCTCGGAGCCTCGGTCATCGGCGCGGCTGCGCCGTCCGCCACGGCTGCGACCGGTCCGGCCCCCGACGCGCCCACGACGTGTGCCGCGGGCCAGGAGCACCGCAGCTACGCCGTGGCAGCGGCCACGGTCGACGTGCCGTTCAACCGGTGGGGCGCGACGCTCAAGAGCGCTCGCATCTTCGTCCTGGAGCAGGACCTGATGGCCACGAAGAACTGGTCCCGCCCGCTGGCGGCATCCGCCGAGCTCGACCCCGCGAACAACCGCCGCCTGCGGCCGCGCCCGCTGGTGCTGCGGGCCAACGAGGGCGAGTGCGTGAAGGTGACGCTCACGAACCGGCTGAGCGCGTCGGCCGCCCACGGCCAGTCGAGCTCCCCCCGCGTGGGGATCCAGGCGGCCGGGGTGGTCGTCGACGCGCGTCGCGCAGGCGGTGCCAAGGTCGGCTTCGACGACGACCCGACCGTCGGCATCGGCGGCTCGATCACCTACTACTGGCGCGTCCCGGCCCAGGAGGGACTCTTCCTCTTCCAGGACATGGCCGCTCCCGCAGGCGGGGAACACGACGCCGGCTCGCGCGGCATCGGGCTCTACGGCGGGCTCGCCGTGGAGCCGGCGGGATCGGTGTGGACCGACCCGCGCAGCGGTGCCGTGCTGTCGGGCACCGCAGGCGTGCCCACCTCGGCCTACCAGGCCGCGCGGAACCAGAGCGGCGAGCTCTACGTCGAGGCCGACATCCACCCACCGGGCGTGCCCTCCTTCCGCGAGAGCGTCCAGCTGGCCCAGGACGAGATCCCGGGCATCGGCATGGGCTTCAACTACGGCTCCGAGCCCATGTCCGCCCGCGAGGGCAAGGCCTGCCCCGACTGCCTCGGTGAGGAGACCTGGCTCTCCTCCTGGCCGTACGGCGACCCCGCCCTGGTCAAGCTCGCGAGCGGAGCGGGGCCGTGGCTACCGCCCACCGACGGCAGCCACAAGGAGTCGGAGGACTGCGGGCTCGCCGAGTCCTGCTACGTGTCCAACGTCCTGCACACCTACGCGGGGGACGCGACCAAGATCCGGTTCGGCCTGGCCGGCGTCAAGGAGACCCACGTCTTCCACCTGCACGCCCACCAGTGGCTGGCCGACCCCCGGGGCGACGCCATGACGGGGGAGGGGCCGGACGCGAAGCCCGAGTCCACGACCATCGACTCCCAGAGCTTCGGGCCGGGTGAGGCGTTCAGCGCCGAGCTGCTCTACGGCGCGGGCTCGCGCAACGGGACCTTCGGCGACTCGATCTTCCACTGCCACCTCTACCCCCACTTCGCCGAGGGCTTCTGGTCGCTGATGCGGGTGCACGACGTCCTCCTCGACGGCACGACCGCAACCCCGGACGGCGTGGGCGTCCGCCCGCTCATCCCCCTCCCGGGCCGGCCCCGTCCCCCGGTGCCCACCGCTGACAACCCCGGCTACCCCGGCATGATCCCCGGCACCTTCGGGTGGAGGGCGCCCCAGCCTCGAGACTCCATCACGCAGGGTGGAGTCGACGGTACCCCGGTGCGTCCGGCGCCGCGGCTCGTGGCGGGTCGGTCGATCGACGCCGCCAAGCTGGCGGTCGAGGACGCAGTCATCCGCCGCCGCAACGGGGGCGGTGCGGCCAAGCCCGGGGCCCCCTTCTCGAACCCGTGTCCGACGGGCGCTCGTGAGGTGGACTACGCCGTGACGGTCCTGCAACGTGACCTCGTCTACAACGAGGCGGGCCACCACGACCCCCAGGCGCGCGTCATGGTGCTCACCAAGGACGTCGCCGACATCCTGGCCGGCCGCAAGAAGGTCGAGCCCCTCTTCATCCGGGTCAACGCCGGCGACTGCATCAACTTCGCCCTGACCAACATGGCGCCCAACTGGACCGGTGGCGACGCCTTCCAGCAGCTCACCCAGACCAACATGGCGGGCGGGCACGTGCACCTCGTCAAGTTCGACGTGACCGCCTCCGACGGTGGCTCGAACGGCTGGAACTACCAGCAGGCCGCGTTCACCAAGGACCAGGCCGAGCTCACCGGTCAGCAGGCCTCCGGTGCCGTCACCTGCAAGGCGGGCGCCGGCTTCTACGGGGACGCGAGCACCGGGTGCCGCATCCCCGAGCGCGACTCCTGGACTCCGCCCAAGGACTCCTCGGGCCTGTGGGGCCAGACCATCCACGAGCGGTGGTACGCCGACTACGAGCTGCGCACCGCCTTCACCCACGACCACCACTTCGCCGCGCTGGTGCAGAACCACGGCCAGTACGGCGCACTCATCGTCGAGCCCAAGGGCTTCGACATGCGCGACCCCCGCACCGGGGACTACCAGCAGCCGATCAACGACGCGTCCCACGGCACCCCGTGCGGGTCACAGTGTGCCGGTGACGCCGACGGGGAGGCGGTCGACCTCGTGGGCCCGGGCGCCAACGACGACTACCGGGAGTTCGGCCTCGCCATCGCGGACTTCGTGCCGCTCGTGAAGCGCGGCGGTGACCCCACGGTGGCGAAGGACCTGGTCAACGGGCCGGAGTCGCCGGAGCACTACCCGTCCAACGACCCGGGCACCTACGCCGTGAACTACCGCAACGCGCCCCTGGTGCAGCGTGGCTCCGTCGACGGCACGCCGGTCGACCCCGCCTTCCGGTTCAGCTCCTGGGTGCACGGCGACCCGATGACCCCGCTGCTCGAGGGGTACGCGCGTGACAACGTCAAGCTGCGCGTCATCCAGGGCTCGCAGGAGGAGCAGCACCTGTTCCAGGTGCACGGCCTGCGGTGGCGCGAGGAGCCGGACGACCCCGGGTCGCCGCTCGTGAGCGCCCAGACCATCGGCATCTCCGAGGCCTTCAACATCGAGACACCCGGGTTCGACTGCTCGGCCACCGACACCCCGTGCCGAGGCGACTACCTCTACGGCGGAACCTCGATGGACGACCTCTGGAACGGCATGTGGGGCATCATGCGCATGCACGGCCGGCCCACCGCTGACCTGCTGGCACTCCCCGACAACCCGGTCACCGGCACGCCCATCCCCCCGAGCGCTCCACGCTCGCGGCTCGTCCCTCCGCACACGACCCAGACCGGCAACGTGTGCCCCACGACGGCACCCGAGCGGCGCTACGACGTCGTCGCGATGACCCGCGACGTCGTCTACAACGAGCACGGCGACCACGACCCGCAGGGCCTGATGTACGTGCTGGCCGAGGACGAGGATGCCGTGCGCACGGGCGCCAAGAAGCCCGAGCCGCTCGTCCTGCGCGCCAACGCCGGCGACTGCGTACGGGTGACCTTGCGCAACTCGCTGACCGCGGCCTACGGGCGCAACGTCAACGGGGTGGACGGCGACCCGGGGCTGGTCCTCGAACCGATTCTCGGCACGCCCATGGGAACCCGTGTCTCACTGCACCCGCAGCTGCTTCGGCAGGACCCCCGACTCTCGGACGGGGCGGCCGTCGGCTTCAACGCCGACTCCACCGCGGCCCCCGGGAAGACGGTCAGCTACGAGTGGTTCGCGGACACCGAGCTCGGCGCTGCCAACCTGCTCGACTACGGCGACGTGCGTGGCCACCGACAGCACGGGCTCGCGGCCGCGCTGGTGGTCGAGCCGAAGGACTCGACCTACCACGACCCGAGCACCGGGGCCGAGCTCCGCAGCGGGACGACCGCTGACATCCGGGTGCCGGGCCAGGAGGACTTCCGCGAGGCGACGCTCGTCTACCAGGACGGCCTCAACCTGCGCACGACCACCGGGGCACAGGTGCCTGACCACGAGGTCCCCGACATCGGCCCCAACGGGGAGCTGATCTTCGAACCGGAGCCTGACGGCGGCGACGTCCAGGCCGGCGGCACGGAGGACGCGGGGGAGAAGGGCGTCAACTACACCAACGCACCGCTGCACCGCCGGCTGGGTGCGGCGCCGGGAGTGCTCAAGGAGGGTGCGAGCAGCGCCGCCTGGGGCTCGGTGTTCTCCTCGGCGACCCATGGCGACCCCGCGACCCCGACGACCCGCGCGTATGCCGGGGACCAGCTGAGGATGCGAGTGCTCGGGGCGAACCGGCCCCGCCAGATGGGGTTCCAGCTCGACGGGGCCTCATGGCGCCAGGAGCCGTACGACACCGAGTCGCCGCTGGTCGGCGTCCAGGGCGGCATCGGCACCGGCAAGGCGGTCAACGCGCACGTCCGGCTGGCGAGCACCGGCGACCACCTCTGGAGCTCCCCGACGACCGGTGGCCTTCCCCAGGGCATCTGGGGCCTGGCGCGGGTGTACCCGCGCCCCACGGCGGGTGCGGACTTCGTGCCCTCGGCGCGTCCGTCGCCCGACAGCCCGTTCACGGCCGGCGCGTCCCCGCTCCAGCCGCTGGAGCGCTCCTCGCTGACCGTCCGGACCTTCACGGACTCCGACGGTGACGGGACACGGGATGCCGGTGAGCCGGCATCCGCCGGGACCGAGATCCGACTGCTCAGCACGGCAGGCGCTCGCCTCCTGACGACCCTGACGCGGGCGGACGGAGCAGGCGCGTTCTCCCCGCCGCCCGGCACCTACGACGTCGAGGTGGTCCCTCCCGCGGGCACCGCGCTCGTCGGTGACGCCCGCCGCCGGGTGGACCTCACCGCTGACGGGGCACGCGCCGACGTCTCCGTGGCGATCGCTCCCTCGGGGGCACTGCGCGCCACCGTGTTCGAGGACTCGGACGCCGACGGCGTGCGTGACGCCGGTGAGGGCGTGGCCTCCGGGTGGAGCGTGACGCTCACCGGCTCGTCAACCGTGCCGCCGGTGACCACGGGTGCGACGGGCACCGCTGACTTCTCGGGCCTTCGGGCCGGGTCGTGGGCCGTGTCGGTGGCACCGCGCTCGGGGTGGCGCACCACCACGGGTGAGGTGCAGGCCACGGTCGGTGCCGCCCGGGCAGAGGTGGCCATCGGCGTCTCGCGCCGTCCCGGCTTCACGGTGCGCCCGGTCGACGACACCGACGGCAACGGCGTGGCCGGCTCGGGCGAGCGCACCATCGGTGGGCTCGTCGTGGAGGCCGCTCCCGAGGGTGCCGCGACCATCCTGTCGCGCACCGATGACGAGGGCACGACGGTCGACCCCGGTTCGCGGGCCTCGAAGGTACGGGTCCTGCGGCCCGACACCGGGATGCCGTGGCAGTGCACGAAGGCCTCGGTGGTGACGGCCGCCGGTTCCGCCAGCGTCGCGTGCGACGCCGACGGCTGGCTCGCGGTGCCCGCCGACGCCCTCGAGGTGGTGGCCGTGGGCCCGTTCCCGGACGGAGTCGTGACCACCCGGCTGTTCGACGACGCCGACCGGGACGGGACCCAGGACCCCGGCGAGGCGCCCCTGGCCGACTGGCCGGTCGCCCTCGTCACCGCCGACACCCGTACCGAGGTCATGCGCACGACCAGCGACAGCACCGGTGTCGCCGGGCTGGTTGCCGCGCCCGGCAGCTACGAGGTCGTTCCCATGCCCCCCACCGCTGACGTGCCGTGGGTGTCGACCAAGGGCGCGTATGCCGTCAAGGTCGCTCGCGCCGGCCAGGTCGCCGTCTCCGGCGGCTGGGTCCAGCCGGGATCCGTGTCGGTCGGCGTCTTCCACGACCTCGACCAGGACGGCATCCGGGAGGCGGGCGAGGTCCCGCTGGCGGACCGCTCCGTCAGCCTCCTCGACGGCGCGACCGGCGCCGTGGTCGCGACCCAGCTGAGCGACGGGACGGGCCGTGCGGCCTTCCCGGCCAAGGCCGGGACGACCTACCGGGTCTCCGTGGAGCTGCCGACGGGGTGGCGCGCGACGTCGCCGCTGTCGAACGGCACCGTCCAGTCGTCACCCTCGGTCACCGCACCGGCGGACGGCGGACAGGGCACCGTGGAGGTCGGGCACTACAACACGGTCGACCGCACGCCGCCGGCTGCGCCCACCCTGGGCATCGCCAGCGGTGCGCTCACCGCCGTGACGCTCGTCCCGATCACCGCCGAGACCGGCGCGACCATCCGCTACACGCTCGACGGGACAGCGCCCACCGCCTCGCGCGGCATGCTGTACTCCACGCCGGTCCGGGTCTCGAGGGACCGGGTGCTGCGTGCGGTCGCCGTCGACGCGGCCGGCAACAGCTCGGCCCTGGCGGTGGCGTCCTACACGCTGCCCTGGACGGGCAAGCCCACCGACCTGACCCCGACCTCCTGGTCGGTGACGTCGGGCGGCGCCCCCCGCGGCGGTACCGTCGACACGGCCTCGGACGACGGCCGGTACCTCTCGGTCGCCTCCGCACCGGTGGCCGCACGCCCGACCGTCGACGTGACGGCCACCATGACGGTGCCCGTGGAGCTGCGCTCCGCCGTCTCGGTCAGCGTGTCCACGTCCCTGCGCTCGACCATGCGGGGCACGAGGCTGCGGGCCCAGTACTGGGACGCCTCGACGTCGACCTGGCGTGCGGTGGAGACGACGACCGAGGGGCTCGACGAGTCCAAGGTCGACGTGGACCTCGGCGCCGTGACCAAGCTCGTCGACGCCGACGGCAAGCTGCGCATCCGGTACATTGCCGACCAGGGGAGGGCGTTCGACCTCGCCGTCGACCGGGTCGCCGTGACCCTGGTGAACCGGCGATGAGTGCCACGGCCGCAGGAGCGCTCCTCCCCGGACCGGACGAACGACGGGTGTCAGGCATGGCGACGGCCTCCTTGCAGACGATGTGGCGCCGTGCCCAGGTGCCCGCGGCGGTCCTCGGTGTCGTGCTCCTCGTGGCGGCGGCGGTCTGGTCGTTGTCTGCTGCGCGCAAGCTCACCGCCGACCCGATGAGCGTGGCCGTGGGGTCCGGCGTCGGCCACGTGGAGCAGGTGCTGTCCGCCGCCCGGCCGCAGCACGCGATGCCGGGGATGGGGTCCGACGACGACCCGGTCGCCGAGGGTGAGCGCCGGGTCACCGTCGAGCTGACCCTGGAGGCCGGGGAGGAGCCCCTGCGCTTCTCGGTGTCCGACTTCGCCCTGCGCACCGGCGAGGGCAAGGCCCTGGCGCCCCACCGCTCCCAGCTGCCGGAGACCGAGATGCCGGCGGGGACGACGCTGTCCGGCGTGCTGGTGTTCGACGTCCCCCGGGACGCCACGCAAGGGCAGCTGTCCTACGACGGCGGCGACCCCGTGGAGCTTAGCCTCCCCACGGAGGAGGGCTCGGCCCCGTCAAGTTCCGTCGATCCCTCCACCGGGCCCGGTCACGAGCCCAGCCACTCCCCCTGACCGCCCCTGACTCCCGGGGCGGCTGCCCCACTTGACCGTGTCACCAACCCCCACCTGATCGTCGGCTCCGGCATACCGGATGCCGTTTCACGGTGGCTTCACGCCGTGCGCGCAACCTTGGGTGTGGACAGACAGGTGACAGGAGCGCACGGATGACGACCTCGGTGGATCACGACCAGACCACGGTGACCAGCAGGCGTTCGCCTGCCCCGAAGGCGGTGGACCCGCAGCTGGGCGCCAGGATGAGCCGCGGCCGCCTCGCCCTCCTCGCCGGCGGAGTGGCATCGGTCGCCCTTGCCGGGGCAGCCGTGGTCGGGGGCGCCGCGGGTGCCCCTGTCGTCTCCGATCCGGGCGTGCTCACCCGCTGGGGCCTGCTCGTGCTGCGCACCGCCTACGACATCGGTGGCATGGCCACGATCGGGGTCCTGGTCGTGGCCGTCGTCCTCGTGCCGGCCGCCGCCGTGCTGTCCGACGAGGCCCAGCGGCTGGTCCGGACCGCGGGCCGCTGGTCGGCCCTGTGGGCGGGCACCGGAGCGCTGAGCGTGCTGCTCGTGCTCTCGGACGTGACCGGGCTACCGGTGTGGAAGGTGCTCGCGCCCGACATGCTGGCACTGGCCACCGAGCTCCCGCAGACGCGCGCCCTGCTGTCCTCCGCCTGGCTGGCGGCACTGGTGGCCTTCGGTGCTCGCCACTGCCAGTCCGTCACCATGGGCCGGTTGCTCCTGGTCACCGGCCTCGGCGCCTTCCTCCCGCTCCTCCTCACCGGCCACACCGGCCACGGCGACCAGCAGGTCGCCGCCGTGCTCGGGCTGGCCACGCACGTCACCGCCGCGTCGGTCTGGGTGGGTGGCCTGCTCGCGCTGGGGGTCTACCTGCGCTCCTCGCAGGTGCTCGCCGTCGCCCTCCCCCGCTACAGCCGGGTGGCCCTGGGCTGCTTCACCCTCGTGGCGCTGTCCGGCGTGGTCATGGCCTGGGTGGCCCTGAGGACGCCGAGCGACCTCCTGACCACCCCGTACGGTCGCCTGCTGCTCGCCAAGGCGGCTCTGCTCTTTGCCCTCGGCGTTTTCGGCCACTGGCACCGGCGACGCACCCTTCCCGCCGTCGCCGCGTGGCGGCCCCGGGCCTTCGTGGCTCTCGCGGCAGTCGAGCTCGTCGTGATGGCGGCCGCCGCCGGGTTGGCCGTCGGCCTGTCGCGCACCGCTCCGCCGGACGGCGGCGACCACGCCGCCTCCGTGGTCTCGACGACCGTCGAGGCCCGCGGCACCCAGCACCTCGACCGGCCCACCGCCTGACCCACCCCTGCGCTGGCCGCCCTCCCGACCGCCCGGTCGGGGCGGCCACACCGGACCGCCCGGGGGCGGCCACGCTGCCGTCCGGCGGCCGCTCTGCCGCACTGCCGCTCCGCCGCCCCAGGCGACGGGCCCGCCCCGGGCCCGCCCTCCTCGGGCGAGCGTGCTGAGGGGTGGCGCCGTCGGGCGCCGCCCGCCATGCGCTCCCCGTGGCGACATCCGGTCCCGCCCGGGTAGGAACCGCCACAGCCCAGGTCCGGCCACCGGAGGCGGCACGGTGCCGAAGAGCCGGTGGCCCGACGGAACCGACAGGTTCGCTCGTCAGGGCCCAGGAGCGTGACAACGCGCGATTTCACTCTCGCGTCACGCGCGATGAGCAGAGTCAACCGGTATTGCCGGCGGACCGATGCCGGTCCCCACAAAATGCAGGAGAGTCATGAGAACCACACCAAAGCGCGCCATGGTGGCGATCGCGGGGGCGGCGGCGCTGACAGCGCCCCTCGCCCTCGTGGCGCAGGCCACCGTCGTGCAGCCGGACGCACCGCGTGCCGGCAGCCTCGTCCAAGTCGGACCCATCGCCGCCAACGGCTTCCCGAGCTGGTACCGCGACAGCACCGGCATCCGCCTCGAGGGCTGCTGGCAGACCGGTGACCCGCTCTGTGAGCCGCTCGCCGACGAGATCCCCAACCCGGACGCCCCGTCGTCGTACCCCGACAACTTCCCCGGCGAGCACTTCTACCAGATGGCCGACGCCAGCCTCACGGCCGGCGCCGCCGGGACCGTGGACGTGATCATGAACGTCGAGGGCGCCTTCGCGACCGACCACGTCATCAGCGGTGACGAGGTCGTCTTCGGCCGCGTCCGCATCCGGGCCAAGGACGCCGCGAACGGCACCTACCGGATCACCCACCCGTACGGCGTCGACGAGTTCTCCGTCACCGACGGGGCCGGCATCAACTCCACCGAGGACGTCGGCATCGCCCCCGGGGCGTTCGGTGGCGCCCTGCACGGCCGCGTCGGCCCCTACCTCACCTGGGACACGTTCGGAAGCAGCGGTCCGGACGCGCCCCCGAAGGGGTACATCGGTGACCCGACGGTTCCCCACGCGGTCAAGGGCAGCCCCTACGGCACCAACCTCGTGCGCGTCGAGCGCAAGGATGCCGCCGGCAACTACCAGGTCGTCGGCACCACCACCCAGTTCAACGTCCAGGGGCGGCTCGCCCGAACGGGCGGGGTCGACGTGCAGCAGGCGACCTACCGCACGATGGGCGACGGCACGAAGGTCATCGAGGTGTTCGCCTCGTCCGAGACCGGCCAGGCGATCCGTCTGATCGCGCCGGACCTGGGGTACAAGGGAATCACCCTCGAGGAGGACGACTTCAGCGTCACGACAGCTGGCAGCAGCCACCAGGAGGGCCGCTACTACGGTCGCTTCGCCATCAAGCCGGGTGTCCCCGTCACGGGCGGTGCGGACGCCACGAAGATCGTCGTGCAGAACGCCGGCGACGTGCCGGTGAGCAGCAAGACCGTCTCACTGTCCGACGTCGTCACGGTCACCGACGCGTCCTACGACGGCACGAGCCTGAAGGTCGCGGCACGCTCCAGCGACTCGGCAGCGAAGCTCACCGTGCAGGGCTACGGCGACCTCACCGACGGCTCCACGAGCTTCGGTGGCGTCGACGCGCCGCCGCACGTCATCACCGTGACCTCCGACGAGGGAGGCTCCGCGACGGTGCCGCTCGACACCTCCGGCCCGTTCACGGCGCCGGACCTGCCGGTCGCTGCCGTGCTCTCGAGCCCGACCCGCCCGATCGCCGGCCAGCCGGTGACCCTGGACGCCAGCGGCTCGCTCGACGCCACCTCGTTCGAGTGGACCGTCGTGTCCAAGCCGGCAGCAGCCGACGCCATCCCCGACCTGACCGGAGCCACTCCGACGTTCACGCCCTCGCGGCCCGGCCTCTACGAGTTCTCGGTCGTCGCGATCGGTGACTCCGGGCGTAGCCCGGCGCAGAGCGTCAGCATCCAGGCGGTCAACCCTGCGGCAGTGGTCACCTCTCGGCCGGGGCCGTTGCAGACCGTGCAGCGTGGCACGAAGGTCACCCTCGACGGCTCGCTGAGCATCGGTGCAGCCACCTACCTCTGGGAGCAGATCCCGAACGTCGAGGGACAGACCATCCCGGCCGACCACGTCGTGAAGCTGAGCAGCTCCACCGCGGTGAAGCCCACCTTCACCTTCCCGCTCATGGCGCTCCCCACGGCGCCCGGACCGAACAACGCCTACACCACGGTGGCGGCGACGCCACTGCGGTTCAAGCTGACCGTGACCGGTGTCGACGGCGTCACGAAGGACGTCGCCGAGACGGTCGTCCGGCCGGTCGTGGAGAACCTCACGGTCCTGAACACCCGGTACCGCACCCGCGGTGAGTGGCGCGTCGACGGCACCAGTGACATCAAGGCCGGCCAGAAGGTCGCGATCGTCCTCGGTAGCAAGACCAACACGACGGGTGGCCCGACGCTCGCATCGGCGCGCGGCCTGGTCATCGGCTTCGCCACGGTCGACGCCCTGGGAGCGTGGTCCTACGTGGGCACCGGTCCCAACCCGACGACCACCGTGCCGGCGACCACCACGGTCACCGTGGTCTCCGCCCAAGGGGCGCAGGTCATCGCGCCCATCTCGGTCACCAACTGACCACTCCCCCAGGCCCCGACTGACGGGGACCGGACCCAGCGACCGGGTCGCACCGCTCACACGCGGTGCGGCCCGGTCGTCCGCGTTGAGGGCGCGGGGTGCGTCGGCGTCAAGGGCGCGGGTGGACCGCTGTGGTCGGCCTCGCACCCGCCGGCCGGGTGGCGCGGACGTGGCGCCACAGGGGTCGTGCAACCGCATCCGGGCGGGGCGGCGCTCGCGTTTCACGTTGTGTTGACTCCCCACGTGGACAGTGGAACTCGCACCCGGGCCGGCAGGGGTCCCGGGAACCACACGAGGGAAGAATCACCATGAGAATGAGTCGACGCGAGGCCTTGATGGCCGGTGGGTTGGGAGTCCTTGGACTTGGCGGACTGGCAGTCCCGCTCGGAGGCGGCCTTCAGGCGAAGTCCGCGAGCCGTCTGGCCTCACGCAACATGCCGTCGCCGTACGCCGCGGCATTCATCCGTCCGCCGGTACTGCCGTACACCTCGATGAGCGACGCCGAGGGCCCGTACCGCCTCTACACCGTCACCGAGCAGCGGTCGATGGCGCGCATCGTCAACGGCCTGGACACCCCGGTGTACGCCTACAACGGCAGCGTCCCCGGCCCGACCATCAAGGTGCCGCAGGGCACCCGGGTCAAGCTGCGGGTCCGCAACCAGCTGCCCGCCGTGCACCCCGCGTTCGGGCACGCCTTCAACACCTCCACCCACCTCCACGGCTCGGCCTCGCTGCCGCAGTACGACGGGTACGCCGACGACGTCACGCACCCCGGTGACTTCAAGGACTACTGGTACCCGAACTGGCAGCCGGCCCGCACGCTCTGGTACCACGACCACAACGTGCACACCACCGCCCAGAACGCCTACTCGGGCCTGGCGGCGCAGTACCACCTCAGCGACGCGGCGGAGCGCGACCTCCTCCCGCAGGGCCTCTACGACGTGCCGCTCACCATCTCGGACGCCATGTTCGCTGCGGACGGCTCGCTCGCCTACGACGACAACAGCCAGTCCGGCCTGTGGGGCGACGTCATCCTCGTCAACGGCCGGCCCTGGCCGGTGATGCAGGTCAAGCGCAAGATCTACCGGTTCCGCATCCTCAACGCCTCGATCGCCCGTTCGCTGCGCCTGCGCCTGAGCGACGGTTCGCCGCTCGTGGTGGTCGCCACCGACGGCGGGCTGATGCCGGTCGCGCAGCCGGTGGCCGAGTACCGGCAGGGCGGTGCGGAGCGCTACGAGGTGCTCATCGACTTCTCCAAGTACCCCGTGGGGCGCACCGTCGACCTGACGAACCTCAGCAACAAGAACAACATCGACTACGACCACACCAACAAGGTGATGCGGTTCCAGGTCGTCGACGACTCGGCGCTCCCGCCCGACAGTGCGGACAGCCGCACCATCAGCTCGATTCCCTCGACGCTGGTGCCCAGCGAGGCCATGGGCCTCACCGAGAGCATGTCCACCGGTGGCCTGAGCCTGCGGCTGGAGCGCAGCGACGTGACCAACCAGTACGAGATCAACGGCAAGTCCTGGCACGACGTGATCGACAGCGGCTACCAGGACGTCCTCACGGTCGTCCGCCCCGACGAGGTGCAGGTCTGGGAGATCGAGAACCGCAGCGGCGGGTGGTTCCACCCGCTGCACATCCACCTGGTCGACTTCCGGGTCCTCAGCCGGAACGGAAACCCCGCCTTCGCGTGGGAGCGGGGCCCCAAGGACGTCGTGTACATCGGCGAGGGCGAGAAGGTCCGGGTCGCCATGAAGTTCACCCTCAACAAGGGTGGAGGCACCTCGCAGAACGCCGGTGGCCGCTACATGATCCACTGCCACAACCTCCCGCACGAGGACCACGACATGATGCAGCAGTTCGCGGTGGGCTCGATCAACGTCAACGACCCGATCGCATCGGCGCCGTGCAAGCCCGACACCGGTGAGTACGACGACGGCTACCACGACAACGCGCCTGACGGCACGTGATGCAGCGAGCTGAGGCGGGCCGTTCCCGGGTGCGAGTCGCGGCTGTGGTCGCGGCCGTGCTCGGGGCGGTCCTCCTCGTTCGCGGCATGGTCGCCGAGCCCCGGCAGGTGGCCAGCGAGAGCATGGAGCCGACGCTCCACCCGGGCTCCGTCGTCCTGGTCGACAAGCTCGGGCCACGGCTGCGCGGCGTGCACCGGGACGACGTCGTCGTCTTCGCCAGCCCGCAGGACGGCCGCGAGTCCGTGAAGCGGGTCGTGGCCGTCGCCGGGCAGCAGGTGGCGATCCGCGACGCCGAGCTCTACGTCGACGGCGAGCACGTCGTCGAGCCGCAGGTCGACCACAGCCGCATCGACGGGCTGTACTTCGGCCCGGTCACCGTTCCCGACGGCGCCGTGTTCGTGCTCGGGGACGCCCGGTCGGGCTCCATCGACTCCCGCGTCTACGGGGCGGTGCCGCTCGGCTCCGTCCACGGACGCGTCGCGATGGCGTGGTGACCCGTGGACCGGCCCACTCGTGCCCACGGTGCAGCCGGCGGCAAGGACGCACCCGCCTGCCGGCCGCACCGGCCAGTTGTCCCGAAGCGCAGGTCCCGCCTGCGCCCGGGCGATAGCATTCCGGTCTTGAACCGACGGGAACGTCCATGGTGGCTGGGGGACGATGGCATGGCTGAGGCACCGACGCGCATCCTGATCGCCGACGACCACCGGACGTTCGCCGAGCTGTTCTCCATGGGACTGGAGCGTGAGCCCGACCTCGAAGCCGTCGGTCACGCCCACACCGCGGCCGAGGCGATCCAGCTGACCGCCTCCCTGCAACCCGACATCGTCATCATGGACGTCCGGCTCGGTGACGAGGACGGCATCGAGGTGACCGCTCAGCTGACCGAGCGCTACGACGACCTCTGCGTCATCATCCTGACCGGCCACCCGGACCCCTCGGTCGTGTCTCGCGCGGCCCGGGCCGGCGCCTGTGGCTTCCTGCCCAAGGGGGGCGCCCTGGCCTCGATGCTGCACGCCCTGCGCAGCGCCCGGCGCGGCAGCCTCGTGCTGCCCCCCGAGATGCTGGAGCTGATGACCCAGCCCGCGACGCCCCCCGTGGCCGCCGCCCGCGCCGTCCCCAGCCTCACCCCGGCCGAGCTGGAGGTCCTCGAGCTGCTCGGTCACGGCCTGAACCCTCGCACGATCGCCCATCGCACCGGGCTGTCGGTCGAGGAGTGCCGGGCACTGCTCGCCAGCGTCATGACCAAGCTCGGTGCCCACTCGCAGCTCGAGGCCGTCGTGACGGCCAACCGCTACGGGCTGATCTCCGTCGGCACCCAGTGATGCGGTGGCCCGGTCGCCGGGACCGACCGGCGGCACCGTCCCCCGAGGGCGCGCCGAGACCAGAGGGAGCTGGTGGGGAGGTCGGGTCGTCCGAGGGCCGGTCCCAGGTCTGGCGGGCCCTGGCGCGCTTCGCCCTCTTCGGCAGCATCGCCCTCCTGGCGGTGGTCGCCGGAACCGTCGTCATCGCTGAGCGCGTGACCCGGGGGGAGATGCTCCGCCACGCGCAGCGCACGACGGCTGATGTGGCCAGGTCGATCATCACGCCCCTGGCCAACGAGGACCTGAGGGCCGGGGACCCCAAGACGGTGGCGCAGCTCGACGACGTCATGACGGCCCGGATGAAGGACGGGTCGGTCCTGGGCGTCAAGGTCCGGTCCGAGGACGGAACCGTGCTGTGGGCCGACGACTCTCGCCTGATCGGCCGTCGATCGAACCTCGAGCCCGAGCAGGCTACCCTGCTGTCGACGCTCGGCTCGACCGCCCGGTTCGGCACCCTTGAACGTGAGGAGGACGAGCTCGAACCGCAGGCCGGGGAAGTGGCCGAGGTGGACGACGGCTTCACCGACGCCACGGGAAGGCCGTTGCTCCTCGAGCTGAACGTCCCCGTGGGGAGCCTTGAGAAGGAGTCCAGGGCTCAGACGCGCACGCTGCTCCCCGTGACGGTGGGTGGGCCCGCCCTGATGCTCCTCATCCTGCTGCCGCTGGCCCTGTCGATGGCCCGCAGGATCGACGACGCCGGAGCCGAACGCTCCGCCCTGCTGCGACACGCGGTGGCCGCCTCGGCCCTGGAGCGTCGGCGCATCGCCGGTGACCTCCACGACGGCGTGGTGCAGGACCTGGCCGGCATCGGCTACGCCCTGCCCGCCATCGGCAGCTCGCTGCCGGACGGGCCGGGCACCCACGAGGCACGCCAGAACCTCGAGAAGGTCACCGAGGTGGTCCAGCGCGACCTGTCGGCCCTGCGCTCGGTCATCACCGACATCTACCCGCCTGACCTGAACCAGGGCGGGCTGCTCCCCGCGAGCCAGATGCTCGTGAGCGAGGTGCGCTACTCGGGCGTGGAGGTCGAGCTGGACGTCGACCCCACCGTCAGCGAGGCCACCCTGCCGATGGACACCGCCGTTCTGGCCTACCGGGTGCTCCGCGAGAGCCTGCGCAACGTGACCCATCACTCAGGCGCCACTCGGGCCCGGGTGGCGCTGCGGGTGGAGGACGAAGACCTGGTCATCGTCGTGGCCGACGACGGCGTGGGCTTCGACCCGGACGCGCCGCCACCGGACGGCCACTTCGGCCTGCGTCTGCTGGAGGACGCCCTCACGCACGTCGGAGGCAGTCTGAGGATCGTCTCGGCGCCGCACGAGGGGACCGAGGTGACGGGCCGATTCCCGTCCAGCTGGAGCTCGTCACCATGATCCGCATCCTGGTGGCCGACGACCACGAGATCCTGCGCTGGGGCCTGATCACGAGCCTGTCGCGCCAGCCCGACCTGGTGGTCGTGGGGGAGGTGGGCGACACCGCCGCCGCCATCGACTGCTACGAACAACTCGTGCCGGACGTGCTCCTGCTGGATCTGTCGATGCCCGGCGGTGGGGGATGGGTCGTGCTCGAGCGGGTGCTCGCGGCCCACCCCGAGGCGTGCGTCGTCATCCACAGCGCCGCCGACGACGAAGTCACCGTCGAGGCCGCGCTCGCCCGAGGCGCGCGGGCGCACGTCTCGAAGTCCGCGGGCGACGCGCACCTCGTCGACGTGCTGCGCTCCGTCATGGCCGCGCTGCCGCCGCGGGTGCGGGCAGCGGCGTCAGCCGACGGTGCCGGCGGCCCGCAGGCACCGGGCGGCCCCGGCGGTGGCGACCCGGGCCCCGGCTGACCAGCCGCCCTCGAAGAGGTACTGCGCCTGGGCGAGGTAGGCCTCCGAGGCCAGCAGCACCAGCCCGCTGTCCTGGGCGATACGGGCGGCGTTGGCTGCAGCGGCTGCTGCACGGTCGAGCTCCTCGTTCCCGCCCCGCACCGCGGCCCGGGCCAACAGGCGCAGGTATCCCTCACGGGCATGGCCGATCTCCGACCCGGCGGCCCAGTCGAACAGCTCGAACAGGCCGATGGCCTCGGCGGGGTCAGTGGGTGCGGTGAGCACCACCATGCGCGCCGTCACCTCTGGCAGCAGCAGGGAGCAGCCCTCCTCCTCGGCCTCGGCCATCGCCTCGCGCAGCACCCTCAGGGCTTCGGCGGGGCGGCCGAGCGCGGCGAGAAGTCCGGAGGTCGACAACGCCCGCAGCTGGCGGCCCAGGGTGCTGGTGCCGGGCCGGACCGGTCGGCGGTCCTCCTCGATCGCCTCGGCGAGCGAGCCGCGCTCCGTGAGCATCCGCACGCGCGCCCAGGTCCACTCGACCGACTCGGAACCCGGAGGCGCCAGCCGCATCGCGTGCTCCCACCTGGTGTCGAAGCCGCGCCGGCCCAGGTCGTGCCCGACCAGGCAGCGCAGCACCGCGAGGTGGGCCATCTCGGGTCGATCCGGGTCGGAGGCGCCCCAGGCGGCATCCAGCGCGTGCTCGGCCAGCCGGGCGTTGCCGAGCAACACGTCCGGGAGGTGGTGCAGCGCAACCGCGTCGGCTCGCGACGGGCCGTCCGCGGCCAGCGCGATGGCCTCCGCAGTGACCTCGCGGAACCGGGGGAGACGCCGTGCGGGCAGCAGGTGCTCACGCACCAGGCGACACCTGGCGTCGATGCGCTGCGCGAGGGGGCCGGCGGCGTCGGCGTCCCGCACCGCGGCCCAGGCCGAGCGCTCACGTTCCTCGTCATCGGGCTCGGGCGGCACGACGGGCGGGGGCGCCGAGACAGGCTCCGGTTGGGCGTCGTGAGCTGCCGGAGCCAGTGCACGTTGGGCACGCGCCGCCTTGTCGCGCAAGCGCTGTGCGGCGGTCGCGTCGGAGTCCTCGAGCCAGTCGGCGGCGCGACCGTAGTGCTGCACCGCCTCGTCGACGCGACCGGCGGCCAGGCACACGTCGGCCAGCGACTCCTCGAGCTCGGCCAGGTCGGCGTTCAGAGCGTGCGAGCCGACGGCGAGGTCGTTGACGACCAGCAGCTGCCGTCGGGCGTCGGACACATCGCCGTTCGCCATCGCGTCGCGCACGGCGTCGAACGCGGCGGCGGTGGCCAGCTCGACCTCGCCCGCGGCACGCCAGTGCCGGCCGCGCTCGGCAGCGGGGATGCGGGCTCGCTCGGCGATGTGCGCGTGCAGGCGGCGTCGCACGCTGGGGCGCAGCCAGGACTCCACGGCGTGACGCAGGAAGGGGTCACGCACGACGTAACCGTCGGGGGTGCTCGCCAACAGCTGGAGGTCGACCAGGCGGTCCAGCGACGCGACGACAACGGCGACGTCCTCGGCAACCGCGTCACCTGCTGCGGGCGCCGGCGCGCGCAGCAGCGGCATCAGCAGGGCCGGGTTGACCGGGCGGTCGAGGAGGGCCACGAGGTGCAGCACGTGCTGGTCGCGGGCACTCGTCTGCTCCATGGCCCGCACCAGCAGGGTCGACTGCTCGGCACTGTGGTTCGAGGAGTCGTGCGGCGGCACGAGGGCCAGGCCCTGCGACGTCGCCGCGACCTCGCCTGCTCGGGACCAGGCATCGATGGTGGCCAGAGCCCTGCCCGGAACGCCCTCGCTCCGCCGCGCGAGCTCGTCGAGCAGGGTCGGGCTGGGCGTGCCGCACAGCTGGGCAGCCGCCAGCCGCTCGAGGGCGGCGGGCGTGAGGGGCAGCAGGTCGACCGCGAGGGTCGACGTCGCGTGGGGCGTCCTGTCGGCCCCGGTGGACGCATCGGCGTCAGACGTCGGGTCGGACACGTCGTGCGCCTGGGCCGCGCGGGCGTTCTCCGAGAGCCGGAGCGCCACGGTGACGGCGCCGTCGGCGGCGTCGAGCGCGGCGAGCAGCGCGCGACGCGCCGGGGCGGACAGGTGGGCGGTGGCGGTCACGAGCAGGATGGTGCGGGGCCGGACTCCGCTGCTGCCGTCGCCCCCTGAGGGGCCGCCTGCTGCGCGCCGGGCGGACTCGGCGGCTGCCGCCACGGCGGCGACCGGATCGTCCGAGGCGCCGACGGCGTCGACCCGGGCCCGGAGCCGCTCAGCGGCCTCGTGCACCAGGCGGGTGCGCCCCGAACCCTCCGGTCCCGAGACGTAGACCAGGCCCGAGCCGCCGGTCGAGCGTTGCTCGGAGAGCCAGTCGACCAGCTGGCGCAGCTCGCGGGCGCGTCCGGTGAAGGGCGCCGGTGGGGCCTCCTGCGGCTCGGAGGAGAGGATCTCCAGGTGCAGCGCACGGGTCTGTGGCGACGGGTCGAGGCCGAGGTCCTCCGCGAGCACCGCACGGCACCGCTCGTAGACGCGCAGTGCCCGCTCGGTCTCGCCGAGACCGGTGTAGGCGCGCATCAGCACGCGGTAGGCCCGCTCCGAGGTGACGTCCGCGTCGAGGGCCCGCTGGCCCAGCTCGAGCCCGTCGCGCATCCAGCCCAGCTCGACCGCGTGCTCAGCGGCGTCGAGGGTCATCTCCCGGAACCTCGACTCGAGGTTCTCGCGGATCGGCACCGCCCACAAGGCGTTGGGGTCGTGCGTGGTGAACTCGCCCAGGTGCAGGGCGTCGGCCTCGCGGGCCAGCTTGACGGCGAGTGCCAACCGGCCGTGACGCGCGTGTCGCCGCGCCTCGTCGGCGAGGGCGAGCAGGGCGGTGCTGTCGACCCAGGCACCGCGCAGCACCAGCCCGTCAGGTCGCCGCTCGATGGCGCCCTGGCCGAGGAGCTTGCGCAGGTGGCCCAGCGCGTTGCGCAGGCTGCCGCGCCCGCGGTGCGGGTCGACCTCCGGCCACAGCGCCTCGAGGATCTCGTCGACCGACACCGCCCTACCGGCCCCGGTGGCCAGCAGCCGCAGCAGGTCGACGGTCTTGCCGGTGCGCCACTCGTGCGGGAGCACCAGCGACCCGTCGGCCCGCCGCACCTGGAGCGGGCCGAGCAGCCGCACCTCGATGCGGTCTGCCGGGTCCGGCGCGGGGCCGGCATCCCCCTCCATCGAGTGCGTGGCGCTGTGTTCGCTGATCTCGCCGATCTCGCTGAGGACGATCTGGCTCATGCACACCTCCCCTGGGCGTAGCACGGTTCTTTACCTGACGGTGGGGACATCATTGCCCACCCTTGACCATCGAGTCGCGGGTTTCGGAGAAAAACTGCACGTCAGCAAGGACTGCGTCGCCTGCCGGCTGATACACGTGACATTTCACGGCGCCGTCGCGCGGGGTCGGCACGATGGCGTCATGGAGCAGAGCAACCGTGACCAGACCGGGCGCCGCGCCGTCGGGGCAGCCTGCCGGGGCCTGCGCCGGGCGCTCGGGCTCGACCCCGTGGCGCCCGCGCCGGAGCACCGCTTCGCGGTGGCCCACGGCACCTGGCAGGTGTGCGGGATCAACAGGCCACCGACGACCGGCTCCAGCGGGCTCAGACGTCGCTGAGCGGCTTCTCCTTGGTCGCGAGCTCACGCCGGGCCTTCTCCGAGGCCGCGGCGTGCTCGTCCTCCGTGCGCTGTGCGGAACCGCCGCCCCAGACCAGGTCGTCGTGCTCCGGCATCCGCCAGCGGGCGGTGCTGACGCCGGCCTTCTTGGCGCGCTCGAAGGCCTCCTCGATGCAGCGGATGGCGTCCTCGCGGCCGGCCCAGTGGGCGCCCTCGACGGACTTGCCCGGCTCGAGGTCCTTGTAGGTCTCGAAGAAGTGCTGGATCTCGAGCCGGTCGAAGGAGCTGACGTCCTCGATCTCGCGGATGTGGTTCTTGCGCGGGTCGCCGGCCGGGATGCACAGGATCTTGTCGTCGCCGCCGGCCTCGTCGCGCATGTGGAACATGCCGATCGGGCGGGCGCGCACCAGGCACCCGGGGAAGGTCGGCTCGTCGAGCAGCACCAGGGCGTCGAGCGGGTCGCCGTCCTCGCCCAGGGAGTCCTCGACGTAGCCGTAGTCGGACGGGTAGGCCATCGCAGTGAAGAGCATCCGGTCCAGGCGGATGCGCCCGGACTCGTGGTCGACCTCGTACTTGTTGCGGTGACCCTTGGGGATCTCGATGGTGACGTCGAACTCCACGGCGGGCTTCTCCTTCAGGCAGGTGACCTAGGCTCGCTGCACAGTCTGGCCCATCGGCGGGCAGAAGCACGAAGGGAGGGGCGGGTGAGACGAGTCATGCTCGCCTCCCTGGTGGGGTCGGCCGTGGCCCTGGTCGCCGTGGCGGGCTATGCCGCCGCCGACGCGCTCGATGTCGCCCCGGGCATTCTCACCCTCGACCGGCCGGTCGCCGTGCCGACCCCCACCCTGTCGGCCACGCCGGCCCCGGTGGTGCTCCCCGAGCCTGCCGCCACCCTCGACCCGCTGCTCACCGACACCGGCGCCGGAGCACCGGCGCCGACCCGCGCGGGCCTGGCGCGGGCCCTCGGCACGGCATCCGGCGACCCGGCCCTGAAGGCCGGCACCGGCATCAGCATCCGCGACGGCGTCACGGGTGACGAGCTGTGGGGCCTGGATGCCGCCACCCCCCGGGTGCCCGCGTCCAGCCAGAAGCTGATGGCGGCGCTCGCGGTCGCCGACGGGCTCGACCTCGAGCAGCGGATGACGACAGCGGTGGTCGCGGTCCCGGGCTCGGCCGACCTTGTGCTCGTCGTGGCTGGCGACACCCTGCTCGCGCCGGGTGCCGGCGACCCGGATGCCGTCGCGGGCCGGGCCGGTCTGGCCGACCTCGCCGCCCAGGTCGCCGCCTCGCTCGCCCCCTCCGGGAGGACCACGGTGCGACTGCGGCTCGACCTCGGCTACGCCCCCGGCCCGCGCTACCCGTCGACGTGGAACCCGCACGACGTGCGCGACGGGTTCGCCCAGGCCGTGGTGATGACGGGGCTGGCCACGCAGCTGCCGCGCGCCCGGCATCCATCACCGCTCCGGCCCGAGCGCGAGGTGGCCACCACGTTCGTGAAGCGGCTCGCGGCCAAGGGCGTGCGCGCGACCCTGCTGCCCGAGCGCACCTGGTCGAAGGCCGCGCCGCCGGGCGCCCAGCCCCTCGGCAGCGTCGAGTCGGCGACCTACGCCCAGGTGCTCGACCTCGCCCTCGACCGCAGCGAGAACTCCCTCACCGAGAACCTCACCCGGCAGGCGGCCTTCGCGCAGGCACGCTCCACCACCCGCCAGGGCGACAACGCCCGGTTCATCCGTGAGCGGCTGACCGCCCGCGGCGTGCCGACGGCCGGGCTGGCCATCTCCGACGCCTGCGGGCTCAGCCCGGGGCAGCGGGCCAGCGCCGCCACCCTGTCCGGCGTGCTGCGCCTCGCCGTCACCGGTGCGGTGCCGCAGCTGCGCGGGGTCGTGGCGGGCCTCCCGGTCGCCGGACTCTCCGGCACCCTCACCCGGCGCTTCGCCGCACCGGCCACGCGCGACGTGGTCGGTGTGCCGCGGGCCAAGACCGGCACCCTGCGCGCCGGGTCGGCGCTGGCCGGCACCACCGTCGACGCCGACGGTCGCCCGCTGACGTTCGTGCTGCTCGTCGACGGTTTTCCGGAGACCTACGGGGGAACGCTGCGCGCCCGGGCCGCGTTGGACCGGATCGTGGCCGCACTGACCAGGTGCGGCTGCCGCTGACCGCGGCACGAGGAGAGGCAGGAACCTGCGTGGCTTACGTCGACTGGGAGTTCGCCAAGACCACCGGACGGACCCTCGTGCCCGCGGGCCCGAGCGTCACCCGGGCCGAGGCGGGGGCCGAGGTCGCCGCGATCCGGGCCGCCGCCCGCGCCGCCCGCGCACCGGTCGCCGAGACGGCTCGGCTGGAGACGCCGCCCGAGGCGCCCGACGCCCTGGTCGTCGACCGGGCGACCTGGATCGGGGTCAACGCCGACTCGATGAGCGCCATGCTCGACCCGACCTTCGACGCCCTCATCGCCAAGCGCGGCGGCGACGCTCCCGGCTCCACGGCGCAGGCCGTCGGCGGCAAGGTGACCGGTGCCGAGGCCGGGGCACTGCTCGCCTTCATGGCCAACAAGGTGCTCGGGCAGTACGACCTGGCTCCCGGCGGCACGCCGGCGCTGCTGCTGGTGGCACCGAACATCCTCTCCGTGGCCACCGAGCTGGGCGTCGACCGGGAGGACTTCCGCAAGTGGGTCTGCATGCACGAGGAGACCCACCGCGTGCAGTTCACCGCGAACCCGTGGCTTCGCGAGCACCTCATCGAGCAGGCCCGGGCGCTGGCCGTCGACCTGGCGCCCGACCCCGAGCGGCTCCAGGCCATCGCCGGCCGGCTGGCGGAGAAGCTGCCGGACCTGTTCCGCGAGGGCAGCACCGGCCTCGCCGAGCTGTTCACCACTCCGGAGCAGCGCGAGAAGCTCGCCGGGCTCACCGCGGTGATGTCGCTGCTCGAGGGTCACGCCGACGTGGTGATGGACGACGTCGGCCCCGTGCACATCCCCACCGTCGCGCACATCCGGGCCAAGTTCACCGAGCGGCGCAAGGGTGCCGGCCACCCCGACCGGCTGCTGCGCCGGCTGCTCGGCCTCGAGGCCAAGATGCGCCAGTACCGCGACGGTGCCGTCTTCGTCCGCGGGGTGCAGGAGAGGGTGGGGGTCGAGGGCTTCAACGCCATCTGGACCTCGCCCGACACCCTGCCGCTGGCCCGCGAGATCGAGGAGCCCGAGGCCTGGGTCCGCCGCGTCCACGGCTGAGGACCCCAGAACCGCACGGAACGGGAGGATGGCGGTGTGCAGCGTCGCTGGGGATCGCCGGATGCCGCCACGGCCGCCGTCCGGCATGCCGTGCGCGCCACCCTGACCGACCTCACGTCCGCCCCGAACAGGAGCGCCCCGGCCGTCGTCCCCGGTGACCTGGTGCTCGTGGCGTGCAGCGGGGGTGCCGACTCCCTCGCGCTCGCGGCCGCCGCCGCGTTCGAGGCGCCCGCCGCCGGATGCCGTGCCGGCGCGGTCGTCGTCGACCACGCCCTCCAGCCGGGTTCGGCGCAGGTCTCCGCCGATGCCGCTCGCCGCCTGCGTGACCTCGGCCTCGACCCGGTCGAGGTGCTGGCCGTCGAGGTGACCGCATCGGGTGAGGGACTGGAGGCCGCCGCCCGCGAGGCGCGCTACGCCGCGCTCGAGGAGGCCGCCGACCGGCACGACGCGAGCGCGGTGCTCCTCGGTCACACCCTCGACGACCAGGCCGAGCAGGTGCTGCTCGGCCTCACCCGCGGTGCCGGCGCCCGCTCGCTGTCGGGGATGCCGGCCAGGCGCGACCGCTTCCGCCGTCCGCTGCTCGGTGTGAGCCGGGCGCAGTGCCGCGCGTCGGTGCGCGCCCAGGGGCTGGAGTGGTGGGACGACCCGATGAACGAGGACCGCGCCTTCACCCGGGTGCGCGCCCGCCGGGCCCTGGCCGACCTCGAGCGCGACCTCGGACCGGGGGTGGCGGCGGCACTGGCGCGCACGGCATCCCTGCTGCGTGAGGACGCCGACCACCTCGACGCCCTGGCCGACGCGGCCGTGACGGTGCTGGGACCGCAGCCCTGGCCGGTGGGCGAGCTCACCGGCATCCCGCGGGCGGTGCGCACCCGCGTCTGGCGCCGGCTGCTCATCGCCGCCGGGGCGCCCGCCGGGCAGGTCGGCGCCCGGCACACCGACGCCTGCGACCGGCTGCTCACCGCCTGGCACGGTCAGGGCCCGGTGCACGCCCCCGGCGACCTGCGGCTGGCACGATCCGCAGGGTGGGTCACCATCGACCCCGCCGATCCGGTTGACTAGGCACCACCACCCGCCCGTGCCCCACCCACCAGGAGCCGCAGTGGACGCCGCCCACATGGGAGCAGACCTCGAACGTGTCCTCATCACCGAGGAGGAGATCCAGGCCCGGCTGCGCGAGCTGGCCGACGTGATCGCCACGGAGTACGCCGGCAAGGACCTCCTGCTCGTCGGGGTGCTCAAGGGGGCGGTCATGGTCATGGCCGACCTGATGCGGGCCCTGCCGATCACCGCCCCGGTCGACTGGATGGCGGTGTCGTCCTACGGCTCGGGCACCAAGAGCAGCGGCGTCGTGCGCATCCTCAAGGACCTCGACTCCGACATCACCGGGCGGCACGTGCTGATCGTCGAGGACATCGTCGACTCCGGGCTCACCCTGTCCTGGATCAAGTCCAACCTCGAGTCCCGCAGCCCGGCCAGCGTCGAGATCTGCACCCTGCTGCGCAAGCCGGATGCCGCCAAGGTCGAGGTCGACGTCAGGTGGGTCGGGTTCGACATCCCCAACGAGTTCGTCGTCGGCTACGGCCTCGACTACGCCGAGGCCTACCGGGGCCTGCGGGTCGTCGGCACGCTGGCCCCGCACGTCTACAGCTGACCTCCGGCGCCAGGGCCCCGTCGAAGCCCCCTCGCGCTCCGGAACACGGGGGCGACGGGGCTCGTTGCTAGCGTGTACCCGTCCCACCCGGAGCGATCCCGGGCGGCCGATTGACCCACGAGCAGGAGGACCGGAGCGCGAGCTCCGCACCCACATGGACTTCAAGCGCATCTTCAAGACCCCGCTGTTCTGGGTCCTGGCCGTCATCGTGGTGATGCTGACGGTGTTCTCCTTCGACGGCAACGGGGGCTACACGACGGTCACGACCGCCCAGGCCGAGAAGCTGATCACCGACAAGAAGGTCGAGACGGCGGTGCTGTCCACCGACAACACCCTCAACCTCGACCTGAAGCAGGGCCAGACCTTCAGCGACTCCGCCTCCGACATCAGCGGGGCCACCAAGGTGCAGGCCGACTACGTCGACGCCCGCGCCGAGCAGCTCATCACCGAGCTCAAGGCCAACGTCCCCAACGGCTACAACGACAAGAAGCAGGGCGACAGCGCCTTCTGGACCATCTTCATCAGCTTCTTCCCGGTGCTGCTGCTGGTGGGCCTGTTCTGGTTCCTGATGAGCCAGGCGCAGGGCGGCGGCTCGCGGGTGATGCAGTTCGGCAAGTCCCGCGCCAAGCTCGCGACCAAGGACACCCCCAAGGTCACCTTCGCCGACGTGGCCGGTGCCGACGAGGCCGTGGAAGAGCTGCACGAGATCAAGGAGTTCCTCGCCGAGCCCGCGAAGTTCCTCGCGGTGGGTGCCAAGATCCCCAAGGGCGTGCTGCTCTACGGCCCCCCCGGCACCGGCAAGACCCTCCTCGCACGCGCCGTCGCCGGCGAGGCGGGCGTGCCGTTCTACTCGATCTCCGGCTCCGACTTCGTCGAGATGTTCGTCGGCGTGGGTGCCTCGCGCGTGCGCGACCTGTTCGAGCAGGCCAAGGCCAACGCCCCCGCCATCGTCTTCGTCGACGAGATCGACGCCGTGGGACGGCACCGCGGCGCGGGCCTGGGCGGTGGCCACGACGAGCGCGAGCAGACCCTGAACCAGCTGCTCGTCGAGATGGACGGCTTCGACGTCAAGACCAACGTCATCCTCATCGCCGCCACCAACCGCCCCGACATCCTCGACCCGGCGCTGCTGCGCCCGGGCCGCTTCGACCGGCAGATCGCGGTCGAGGCTCCCGACATGATCGGCCGCCACCGCATCCTCGAGGTGCACGGCCAGGGCAAGCCGCTGGCCACCGGCGTCGACCTGCTCGCCGTGGCCCGTCGCACGCCCGGCTTCACCGGCGCCGACCTGGCCAACGTGCTCAACGAGGCCGCGCTGCTCACCGCGCGCACCGACAAGAAGCTGATCGACGACGAGGTGCTCGACGAGGCCATCGACCGGGTCATCGCCGGGCCGCAGAAGCGCACCCGCATCATGTCGGCCAAGGAGCGCAAGATCACCGCCTACCACGAGGGCGGCCACGCCCTCGTCGCCTCGGCGATGAACCACCTCGACCCCGTCACCAAGGTCACGATCCTGCCGCGCGGCCGGGCCCTGGGCTACACGATGGTCATGCCCACCGACGACAAGTACTCCACGACCCGCAACGAGATCCTCGACCAGCTGGCCTACGCCCTCGGCGGGCGCGTCGCGGAGGAGATCATCTTCCACGACCCCACCACCGGTGCCGCCAACGACATCGAGAAGGCCACCGCGATGGCCCGCAAGATGGTCACCGAGTACGGCATGAGCGAGCGGGTGGGTGCGGTCAAGCTGGGCCAGAGCCAGGGCGAGGTCTTCCTCGGCCGCGACATGGGCCACCAGCGCGACTACTCCGAGCAGGTCGCCGCCGTCGTCGACGAGGAGGTGCGCAAGCTCGTCGACGACGCCCACGACGAGGCCTGGCACGCCGTCAACGACAACCGCGACATCCTCGACCGGCTCGTGCTCGAGCTGCTCGAGAAGGAGACGCTCAACGCCGCCGAGCTCGCCGAGATGTTCCAGGGCATCCGCAAGCGGCCGGTGCGCGAGACCTGGTTGTCCAGCGAGCACCGCACGCTGTCCGACCTTCCGCCCGTGCTCACCCCCGCCGAGCGCCAGGCGCTCAACGGGCACAGCAACGGCTTCGGCGCCCCCGCGGGCTCCACGGTGACCCCCGGCGACCCCCGCACGGAGGCCGAGATCGACCAGGCCGCGCAGGCCGGGGCCGACCCGGACGTGCAGGACCACCCGCCGACCCAGGTCATCGAGGTGCCCGAGGGCGGCCGTGTCGAGCCCTGAGCCGGAGGACGCCGACGACGCAACCATGCGCGGCCCCGTCGACGTCGCGCGCGCCGAGGCCGCGGTCCGTGAGTTCCTCTGCGCCATCGGTGAGGACCCCGACCGCGAGGGTCTGCTCGAGACCCCCGGCCGGGTCGCGAGGGCCGCTCGCGAGCTCTACGCGGGCCTGTGGCAGGACCCCGCGCAGGTGCTGTCGAAGACCTTCTCGATCGACCACGAAGAGCTCATCATCGTGCGCGACATCCCGATGTACTCCACGTGCGAGCACCACCTCCTGCCCTTCCACGGGGTCGCCCACATCGGCTACATCCCGTCTGCCGACGGCAGGGTCACCGGCCTGAGCAAGCTCGGCCGGCTGGTCGAGGTGTTCGCCCGTCGCCCGCAGGTGCAGGAGCAGATCACCACCCAGGTGGCCGATGCCCTCGTCGAGCACCTGGGGGTGCAGGGCGTCATCGTCGTGGTCGAGGCGGAGCACCTGTGCATGTCGATGCGCGGGGTGCAGAAGCCCGGCTCGCGCACCATCACCTCCGCCGTGCGCGGCCAGCTGCGCGACCCCGCCACCCGCGCCGAGGCGATGTCGCTGCTGCTCGGCGGCAAGCGGTGACCGGCCGGTGACCCTGCCGGAACCCCGGGTCGGCCGGCCGCTCGTCATGGGCGTGGTCAACGTGACCCCCGACTCGTTCAGTGATGGGGGGGCCTGGTTCACGCCCGAGGCTGCGGTGGCCCACGGTCGTGAGCTGGTGGCCCAGGGGGCCGACCTGCTCGACGTCGGCGGTGAGTCGACCCGTCCCGGAGCCGAGCGGCCGAGCACCGCCGAGGAGCTCCGGCGCGTCCTGCCGGTCGTCGAGGCGCTGAGCACGCTCGCCCCGGTGTCGGTCGACACGATGCGTGCCGACGTGGCGGCCGCGGCGCTGGATGCCGGTGCCGCGCTCGTCAACGACGTCAGCGGCGGGCTCGCCGACCCCGAGATGGTGCCCATGGTCGCGCAGCGGGCGGTGCCGTTCGTCGCCATGCACTGGCGCGGGCACAGCCGCGACATGCAGCAGCGGGCGCAGTACGACGACGTCGTCGCCGACGTGGTGCGCGAGCTGTCCGAGCGCGTCGAGGCGCTCACGGCCGCCGGGCTGCATCCGGATGCCGTGCTCCTCGACCCCGGTTTCGGCTTCGCCAAGAACGCCCAGCACAACTGGGAGCTGCTGCGCCGGCTCGACGAGGTCGTGGCCCTGGGCCACCGGGTCATCGTCGGCACGTCCCGCAAGACCTTCCTGGGGTCGGTCGGGCGCGCGGCGACGACCGCTCGCCCGCCGCTCGAGCGCGACGTCGCCACCGCGGTCACCACGGCGCACGCCGCCCGGCACCGGGTCTGGTGCGTGCGGGTGCACGACGTCGTCGCGACGGTCGACGCCCTCGACGTCGTCGAGGCGCTGCACGGGCCGGAGGCCGAGCGATGAACGGGGTGGCCCGCGACCGCATCCGGCTCTCCGGAGTGCGTGGCCGCGGCTTCCACGGCGTGTTCGCCCACGAGCGACGCGAGGGGCAGGAGTTCGTCGTCGACGTCGAGCTCGCCGTCGACCTCGGCCCGGCCGGTGCCAGCGACGACCTCGGTGACACGGTGAACTACGGCGAGATCGGGGCGGCCGTGCTGGCCCGCATCGAGGGGGAGCCGCACGACCTCATCGAGCGCCTCGCCGAGCTCGTCGCCGACGACGCCCTGGCCCACCCGTCGGTCGACGAGGTCACGGTCACGGTGCACAAGCCACAGGCGCCGGTGGGTGTGCCGTTCGGCGACGTCACGGTGTCGGTGACCCGGCGGCGCCGTCCCGTGACCGTCGTGATCGCCGTGGGGGCCAACCTCCCGTGGGGGAGCAGCAGCCCGCGCGACACGGCATCCTCGGCGGTCGAGTCGCTGGCCCGCCACCCCGCGCTGCGGGTCGCGGCGTCGTCCGCGCTGCACGACAGCGACCCGGTCGGCGGCCCGGAGCAGCCGACCTACGTCAACGCCGTCGTGGTCGCGCGCACCTCGCTCTCGCCGACGTCGCTGCTGCGCGAGCTGCACGGCATCGAGGCCGCCTTCGACCGCAGGCGTGAGGTGCGGTGGGGCCCTCGCACCCTCGACCTCGACCTCGTGCAGTACGGCGACCCGGCCGACGGCACCGACGTCACCTCCGGCCGGCCCCGGCTCACCCTGCCGCACCCCCGGGCCCACGAGCGGGCGTTCGTGCTGCTGCCGTGGCTCGAGGCCGACCCCGACGCCGTGCTGCGCCACGACGGCCGTGCGGTGCCCGTCGCCGAGCTCGTCGCGGCCCTGGACACCACGGGCGTGCGCTCGCACGCCGACGACCTGGGCAGCGCATCCGGCCCGTCGAGCAAGGCCGGCCGGACCGACGACGACAACGACGACGACGACGACGATGACGAAGGACACCCGAGCTGATGCGCCGCAAAGAGATCCGCGTGAAGACCCTCGCGCTGGTGGCGGCCGTGGCCGGCATCATCTCCTTCGCCGTCTTCGCGCTCATCACCCGCAGCGGCACCCTGGTGCCGCGGCCCTCGCTGCTGTCGGGGGTGCTGCTCGTCGTGATGGGTGGCCTCGTGCTCTGGCTGGCGCGCCCGGTGCGGCGCTACCTGCAGGGGCGCGCCACGACCACGCTCGACCCGCTGCGCGCTGCCCGCACCGTCGTGCTGGCCCAGGCCGCAGCCCTCACCGGGGCGGCCGCCGCGGGCTGGTACCTCGGGCAGCTGGTGGTCGTGGTCACCGGCCTCTCGCTCGAGGCGAACCGCAGCCGGGTCCTGCCGCTGGCCGCCATCGTCGTGGCAGCGGTGGCGCTGGCCACCGCCGGGCTGGTGGCCCAGCGCTGGTGCCGCGTCGACCCGCCCGAGGAGGACGACGACGAGGCCCGCGACCGCGCGGCGTAGCCCCGCGTCAGGCGCGGGCGACCGCCCAGACCACCCAGTTGCCCACGTAGTGGCCACCCTTGACCGGCGTGGTCGGGTCGCACGTGATGAGCCGCAGCAGGGGGCGCGGGTTGCCGGCATCCCAGATCGAGTCGTCCTTCGGCACCTGCTTCTTGGACATCGCCCGTGAGCGGGTGACCACGAAGTCGGCCGCCTCCCCCGAGGAGTAGGTCACCCGCACGAGGGCGCCCGGCCGCACCTTCGGCAGCTGCGCGAAGGTGTCCGGGCCGGTGGCCCTGGTGTTGACGTGACCGGCCAGGATGGACGCCCCGGGGTAGCCCGGCTTCGGCCAGCCCTTCTCGTCGTACCACCCGGCGAGGCCCGCAGGCGGGGCGAGCACGCCCCTGTCGTCCAGGCCGGTGGCCACGAGCGGAGCGTCGACCAGCACCGCGTCACCCGGGGCCGTGACGGTGACCCGCTTCGGCTCTCCCTGCGGGCGGGCGCTGATCCGGACCGGCGGCTGCGAGGCAGTGGCAGAGGCCGTCGGGGACGGCGTCACTGACGGCGAACTGGGGACGGGGGTGCGGGTGGTCGCCGCGGTCCTCGGGGGTGCCGGGTCGGCCGCGCACGCCCCGAGCAGGGCGAGCGCGGCCGCGGCACCGGCCGCCAGGAGGGCCCGGCGGCGTGCGGTGGGGGGGAGGGTCGGCACGACCGTCAGTGTCGGCGTGAGCCGCCGCGCGTGCGACCGGTCGCGACCGCACCCACGCCGCCGGCCATGAGGGCACCGCCGAGCACCAGCGGCACGGCGGAGGAGTGGTCGTCGCCCGCGAAGTCGGTCTGCACGACGACCGGTCGCACCGGGCTGGCGGCGGGCTCGGCGGTGACCGTGGTGGTGACCGTCGGCGTGGGGGCAGCGGTCGCCTCGAACGTGTCGATGGTGGGGTCGCCCTCGTCGGTGAGCGTGCAGTCCATGAACACGTCGACCGGGGCGGCCGGGTCCGCAGAGCCACTCGGGGCGGGCGAGGTGGGCACGTCGGTCGAGCTGGTCGCGGTGCTGGTGCTGGTGCTGGTGGCCGTGGGGGTGCTGGTCGCGGGGGGAGCCACCGGGCCCGTGTCGAGGCCGAGGATGAAGTCACCGGCCACCAGGGTGTGGGTGCCGGGCTCCTGCACGTCGATCGGCTCGCCCTGGCCGGTGAGGTCCACCGTCATCGAGCCCTGCGCCGGCACGTCCTGCGCGCCGAAGGCCAGCTCGACGAGGTACGGCTCGCCGGTCTCCTCGATGAAGGTCAGGGTGAGGCCGCCACCCTGGATGGACGCCAGCTCGTGCTGGCGCAGCAGGTCGGTGAAGCCGTCGGGGAAGGTCACCGACCCGGTGAAGGGGTCGACCGAGACCTTGGTGCCGACCGGCACGACGAGGCCCTTGCCGATGCCGGAGTCGAAGGAGGCGGTCGCCGGCCCGGTGCCCTCGGTCGTGTCGTAGAAGAAGTCGCACGAGTACGACAGGTCCGCGGATGCCGCCTGCGCGGGGGACAGGGTGAGACCAGCGGCGAGGAGGGCGGCGCCCCCGATGATGCCGGCGCGCGCGGCGGCGCGGGCGGTGAGGTGCATGGTTCGTTCCTTCGACGGCAGTGCGAGGGCTCCCGATGGAGCCGAGCCGGACGCTATCCCACCCGTGTGGGCCCCCGTCAGCAATGTGCGAGAACTCGCAACCCTGCGCCCGAGAGGTGCATCGTCGCGTCGAGGGCATGGGAGGACGAACGGCGCCGTCTGCCGTTCGCGACGTGAGGGGTGACGGTTCGGTCCTACTTGTCGACGTCGCCGACGACGAAGAACATCGACCCGAGCACCGCCACCATGTCGGCCACGAGGCATCCGGGCAGCACCCGCGAGAGCACCTGCACGTTGTTGAACGACGCCGAGCGCAGCTTCAGGCGCCAGGGGGTCTTCTCGCCCCGGGACACCAGGTGGTATCCGTTGAACCCCAAGGGGTTCTCGGTCACGGTGTAGCGCTCCCCCTCAGGCACCTTGAGAACCTTCGGCAGCCGCTGGTTGACCGGGCCTGCCGGCAGCGTCGCGAGCGTGTCGAGGCACGCCTGCGCGAGGTCGAGGCTCACGTGCACCTGCTCCAGCAGCACCTCCAGGCGCGCCAGGCAGTCACCGGTGGTGCGGGTGACCACCCGGCCGGGCCCGCCGGGGCCGAACAGCGTGCCGTACGCGAGGTACGGGTCGTCGCGGCGCAGGTCGACGTCGAGACCGCTCGCCCTGCCGATCGGGCCCGTGACGCCGTAGGCGAGGCAGGTGTCGCGGGAGAGCACACCGACACCCCGGGCGCGCGCTTCGACGATCTCGTTGCCGGAGATGAGCGACTCGAGCTCGGGCAGCCGCCGCCGCACCCCATGCACCGCGGTCTCGACCCGCCCCAGCCATCCGGCGGGAACGTCCTCCTTCAGGCCGCCGACGCGGTTGAACATGTAGTGCATCCGCCCACCGGAGGCCTCCTCCATGACGGCCTGCAGCTCCTCCCGCTCCCGGAAGGCGTAGAAGACCGGAGTGATGGCGCCGAGCTCGAGCGGGTAGGACCCCAGGAACATCAGGTGCGAGAGAACGCGGTTGAGCTCGGCGAGCAGCGTGCGTAGCCAGACCGCCCGCTCCGGCACCTCCATGCCGAGCATCGCCTCCACGCCGAGCACGACCCCGAGCTCGTTGCTGAACGCCGACAACCAGTCGTGCCGGTTGGCCAGCACGATGATCTGCCGGTAGTCGCGGGCCTCGAACAGCTTCTCGGCGCCGCGGTGCATGTAGCCGATGATCGGATCGGCGCGCATGATCCGCTCGCCGTCCAGCGTCAGTGCGAGCCGCAGCACGCCGTGCGTGGCGGGGTGCTGCGGGCCGATGTTGAGCACCATGTCGGCCGTGGCGATGTCGCCGGTGGCGACAGTGAGCTCGCGCCGCGCTCCCGTCGTCGTCGCGTCGCCGGCCATGCGGGCGATCCTTGCACGCGACGTCTCGCGGCTTCGCTGGGACGGGTCAGCCGGTGAGCTGCGCGGCGAAGACCTCCGAGTCGACGTTGCCGCCCGTCAGCACCACCGCGACCTTCTGCCCGGCGAGCGCGGCACGTTCCTGCCAGGCAGCGGCCCAGGCGGCGGCGCCGGCCCCTTCCGCGACGTTGTGGGTGGCCCTGAACAACG
>JBJMHU010000106.1:0-4173 GCA_045807225.1 Ornithinibacter sp.
GGGGCAGCGCACCGCGGGCCGCGCTCTGCGCGAGGGTGTGCGTGACGACGCGCATCGCGGCGCCGTGGACCCGGCGCCGAGCCATCCGCGGGCCGACGTACTGCAGGTTGGTGGACGCGAAACCCGGGTGGGCGGCGACGCTGACCAGGTCGACCCCGGCCAGGCGCGCCCGCCGGTCGAGCTCTCGCATGAACAGCAGGTTGGCGAGCTTGGACCGACCGTAGGCGCCCCACGGCTGGTAGGACCGCTCGCTCATCAGGTCGGTGAAGTCGAGGCGACCCATGCGGTGCATGCCGCTGCTGACGGTGACGACCCGGGCGCCGGGCCGCTCGAGCAGCCGCGGCAGCAGCAGCCCGGTCAGCGCGAAGTGGCCGAGGTGGTTGACGCCCAGCTGCATCTCGAAGTGGTCGTGCGTCTGGCGCGCCGGGATCGCCATCACGCCGGCGTTGTTGACGAGCAGGTCGAGCGGCCGGTCGACCCGGGCCGCGAACTCGCGCACCGACCCCAGGTCGGCGAGGTCGAGGCGACGCAGCGCAACTCGCGCGTCGGGCACCTGCGACCGGATGCGCAGCACCGCGGTCTCGCCCTTGCCCCGGCTGCGCGCGCCGAGCACCACGTCGGCGCCGTGGCGCGCGAGCTCGAGCGCCGTGTGGAAGCCGAGACCGCTGTTGGCGCCGGTCACCACCGCCTGCCGGCCGGTGAGGTCCGGGATGTCGTGCGCGCGCCAACCACCCATGGGCACTCCTTCCCCCAGGCCGACGCTCCGGTGCGCCCGCCCTCACCGAGTAAACGGCGCCGGCGTGGTGCAGGTCACGCGTGTGCTGAGGATTCCCCGAGTCCCTGCAACACCGGCGCCCCGGCGGGCACCGCGGGTCGCCGGGCGGGCACAGGGAGCACCGGCTCGTACGCCGCCCCCAGCGGGGGGCGCGGGTCGGGGTCGCCCTTGTTGGGCCAGAACGCCATCGCCCGCTCCGCCTGCGCGGTGATCGTGAGCGACGGGTTGACCCCGAGGTTGGCCGACACGGCCGCGCCGTCGACGACGTGCAGGCCCTGGTGGCCGAACGCGCGGTGCCAGCCGTCCAGCACGCCGACCTCGTCCGTGGCGCCGATGACCGCGCCGCCGATGAAGTGGGCGGTCATCGGGGCGCCGACGAGCTCACCCCAGTTCCCACCGGGGTCACCGTCGATCACCGTGGCCAGACGGCCGGCCGCGTCGTTGCCCTCCGGCACCCAGGCAGGGTTCGGCAGACCGTGCCCCTGCCGGCTGGTGAGCCGCCAGCGGCCCAGGGCTCCACGCTTGCCCGACACGATCAGCGAGTTGTCCAGCGCCTGCATCACCAGCGCGATGATCGTGCGCTCCGACCAGTGCCGCACCGACAGCGACCGCACGAACATCGCGGGGTGCCGCAGGCACTCGCGCAGCCAGTGCACCAAGCGAGGGCCGCGACCGCCGTCGGTCAGCACGGTCGAGAGCAGGCCCATCACGTTGGAGCCCTTGCCGTAGCGCACCGGCTCGACGTGCGTGTCGGGCTTGGGGTGGAACGACGACGTGATCGCCACGCCCTGGCTGTAGTCCACGTCGCGCCGGCGGGCCTGCGCGCCGAGCAGCGACTCGCTGTTGGTCCGCGACAGCACACCGAGCCGGGCCGACAGGCGGGGCAGGTGCCCCTCGTCGCGCATCCGGTGCAGCAGGCGCTGGGTGCCGTAGGCGCCGGCAGCGACCACGACCTGGTCGGCGGTGAACGCGTGCCGGGTGCGCGCCGGGCGCCACGCGCCGGTGCGCTCGACGGTGACCTCCCAGCCGCCACCGGTGCGCTCCCGCAGGCGGGTCACCGTCGTCAGCGGGTGCACGACGGTCCCGGCCTGCTCGGCCAGCCACAGGTAGTTCTTCGGCAGGGTGTTCTTCGCGCCGTGCCGGCAGCCGGTCATGCACTCGCCGCACTCGAGGCAGCCGGTGCGCGCCGGCCCCGTCCCGCCGAAGAACGGGTCGGGGACGGTCTCGCCCGCGCGGTCACCGAAGAACACCCCGACCGGGGTGAGGGTGAACGTGTGCCCGACGCCCATCTGCTCGGCCACGGTGCGCATCGCCTCGTCGGCCGGCGTCGTCGTCGGGTTGCGGACGACGCCGAGCATCCGGCGCGCGAGCGCGTAGTAGGGCGCGAGCTCGCGGCGCCAGTCGGCCACGTCGCGCCACTGCGGGTCGTCGTAGAACGCCTCGTTCGGCTCGTAGAGCGTGTTCGCGTAGACGAGTGAGCCGCCGCCCACACCGGCGCCGCACAGGATCGTCACGTCGGGCAGCCGGTGGATGCGCTGGATGCCGAAGCAGCCCAGCCGCGGTGCCCACAGGAACCGACGCAGGTCCCACGAGGTCTTCGCGAACTCGTCGTCGGCGAACCGGCGCCCGGCCTCGAGCACGCCGACCCGGTAGCCCTTCTCGGTCAGCCGCAGGGCGGTGACCGAGCCGCCGAACCCCGACCCCACCACGAGCACGTCGTAGTGGGTGTCGCCTCCCGGTCCGCTGATCGCGCTCACCGTCGCCCCAGCGCCTTCATCGCCTTGAGGCCCACGGTGAAGCCGCGGGCCCAGGTCTCCCACGGCACCGACGGCGGCGGCGCGAAGCCCATCAGCCGCTGCACCGCCACGGTCTGCGCCTCGGTGTACTTCACGATGCCGTCCCGGCCGTGCCGCCGGCCCAGCCCGCTGTCCTTGACCCCGCCCATCGGCGAGCGGGTGGCGCCCCACGCGGCGGCGTACGTCTCGTTGACGGTGACCGTCCCCGTCTGCAGCTGGGCCGCCAGCGCCCGGCCCTTCGCGACGTCGCGGGTCCAGATCGAGGCGTTGAGGCCGTACGCCGTGTCGTTCGCGCGCCGCAGCGCCTCGTGCTCGTCGTGCACCTCGGTGACCGAGACGACCGGGCCGAAGGTCTCGTCCCGGCACACCGACATGTCCTCGGTGACGCCGGTGAGCACGGTCGGCTCGTAGAAGTACGGGCCGAGGTCGGGCCGTGCTCGCCCGCCGGCGAGGACCGTCGCGCCCTTCGCGACCGCGTCGTCGACGTGCGCGGTCACCCCGGCCAGCTGGTCGGCGGAGATGAGCGAGCCCATGTCGGCCGACCAGTCCAGCTCGCTGCCGAGCCGCATCGCCTCGACCCGGCGCACGAACCGGTCGACGAACGCGTCGTAGGCGGCCGCGGCGACGTACACCCGCTCCATCGAGACGCACAGCTGACCGCTGTTGGAGAAGCAGTCGCGCTCGGCCCCCTCGGCGGCCCGGTCGAGGTCGGCGTCACCGAGCACCAGCATCGGGTTCTTGCCGCCGAGCTCGAGCGAGCAGCCGACCAGCCGCCGCGCACACCGCTCGGCGACCTCGCGCCCGGTGGGGGTCGACCCGGTGAAGCAGACGAAGTCGCCGCCGTCGACGACCGCCTGTCCGACGGTGCGGCCCTCGCCGAGCACGATCCGCCACAGCGCGTCGGGCAGCCCGGCCTCGATCGCGAGGGCGCGGATCCACAGCGCCGTCAACGGGGTCTGGCTGTCCGGCTTGTGCACGACGGCGTTGCCGGCGAGGAAGGCGGGGATGGCGTCGGTGACGGCGAGGGTCAGCGGGTAGTTCCACGGCGAGACGATGCCGACGACACCCTTGGGGTGGTGCAGCTCGGTCGCGGTGGACAGCACCGGCACGAGGCCCGCGTGACGCTGCGGCCGCAGGTAGCGCCCGGCGCTGCGCGCGTAGTGCCGCGCCGTCAGCGCGACATCGACGACCTCCTCGAGGGCGTGGCGGCGCGCCTTGCCGGTCTCGAGCTGGACCAGGTCGAGCACCTCGTCCTGCCGCTCGAGCACGAGGTCGTGCAGGCGCAGGAAGACCTGTGCCCGGGCCCGCAACGGGATGCGGGCCCACGGGCGCTGCGCCGCGCGGGCCAGGTCGTACGCCGTCGCGACGTCGGCCACCGTCGAACGCGGCAGGCTCGCGAGCGGCTCCCCGGTGAACGGCGCCGTGGTCGTCAGCGTCTCGGGGCGGCCGCCGTGGGTGACCCCTGCGCCCAACCGCTCGGCCAGCCGGCCCAGCTCGGCGATCCGTCCGGCCTGCGGGGACGGTCCTGGCGCCACGTCACGCACGGTCATGTGGCGGATGTTACCCGCGGGTAGCCACCCTCCGGGTGCCGCTTCCGGTGAT
>JBJMHU010000107.1:0-9523 GCA_045807225.1 Ornithinibacter sp.
ACATCGACGGGCTCCTCGAGGCCGTCCTGCTCACCGCCGACGCGGCACTCGACCTGCGGGCCAACCCCGACAAGGACGCTCGTGGTGTCGCCATCGAGGCGCACCTCGACAAGGGCCGCGGCGCCACGGCGACCGTGCTCATCCAGACCGGCACGCTGCACGTCGGGGACGCCATCGTTGCCGGCTCCTCGCACGGCCGCGTGCGGGCGATGCTCGACGAGCACGGCAGCCAGGTGCCGGAGGCGACCCCGTCGCGGCCGGTGCAGGTGCTCGGTCTCTCCTCGGTCCCGAGGGCCGGCGACACCTTCGTCGTCGCCCCCGACGACCGCACCGCGCGGCAGATCGCCGAGAAGCGCGAGGCGGCCGACCGTCAGGCGAGCCTGGCCAAGGCCCGCAAGCGCATCTCGCTCGAGGACCTCAACGAGGCCCTCGCGGCGGGCAAGGTCGACACCCTCAACCTCATCCTCAAGGGTGACGTGTCGGGTTCGGTCGAGGCGCTCGAGGACGCCCTGCTCCAGATCGACGTGGGCGAGGAGGTCGACCTGCGGATCATCGACCGCGGCGTCGGCGCGATCACGCTGAACAACATCAACCTCGCGATGGCGTCCGACGCCATCATCATCGGCTTCAACGTCCGGGCCGAGGGCCAGAACGCCGAGGTCGCCGAGCGCGAGGGCGTCGAGATCCGCTACTACTCGGTCATCTACCAGGCGATCGACGAGATCGAGCAGGCCCTCAAGGGCATGCTCAAGCCGGAGTTCGAGGAGGTCGAGCTCGGCACCGCGCAGATCCGCGAGATCTTCCGCAGCAGCAAGTTCGGCAACATCGCCGGCTCGATCGTGCGCAGCGGCGAGATCAGGCGTGGCACCCGGGCGCGGATCACCCGCAACGGGGTCGTCGTCGCCGAGAACATCGAGATCGCCGGCCTGCGCCGGTTCAAGGACGACGTCACGGAGGTCCGCGAGGGCTTCGAGTGCGGCATCAACCTGGGGTCGTTCAACGACCTCCAGCTCGAGGACCTCATCGCGACGTATGAAATGCGGGAGAAGCCTCGGGCGTGATCTGGCGGGTCCCACGCTGCCCACGCAGGGCGTGGGACCCGGCGTGGGCGCAGCCGCGCGCCTGACGCGCAGCCCGCCCCGTAGGAGCGCGGGCGGCACCCCCGGTGGTGTGCCGCCCGCTCTCGTCACCACCGCCGCCCTCACTAGGGTGGTGATCCCCCTGTTCCGACGACGTGAGGAGGAGCCGTGGCCGACACCGCACGGGCCCAGAAGATCGCCGACCGCATCAAGACGCTGACGGCCGAGAACCTGGACGCGATCGTCAAGGACCCCGACCTCGGGTTCGTCACCATCACCGACGTCCGGGTCACCGGCGACCTCCAGCACGCGTCGCTGTTCTACACCGTCTTCGGGGATGCCGGTCAGCGCGCCCAGACCGCGCGCCTGCTCGAGGTGAACAAGGGCAAGCTGCGCTCGTTCGTCGGCAAGCAGCTCGGCATCCGGCTGACGCCGAGCCTGGAGTTCATCGCCGACGCCATCCCCGAGACCGCCGCACACCTCGAGGACCTCCTGCGCGAGGCGCGCGAGCGCGACGCCGCCGTCGCGGCGGCCGCCGCGGGCGCCGTGCACGCCGGCGAGGCCGACCCCTACAAGAAGGAGCGCGAGGAGGGCGACGAGGAGCCGGGTGACCACCACGAGTGATCCCACGCCCGACGGCATCCTGGTCGTCGACAAGCCGCCGGGCTGGACCAGCCACGACGTCGTCGCCCGCGCCCGCCGGCTGTGCGCCACCCGCAAGGTCGGCCACGCCGGCACGCTCGACCCGATGGCGACCGGGGTGCTGGTGCTCGGCGTCGGTCGGGCCACCAGGCTGCTCACCTTCCTCGTCGGCTGCGACAAGGACTACAGCGCAACGATCCGGCTCGGCCAGGCCACGCTCACCGACGACGCGGAGGGTGAGGTCACGGCATCCGCAGGTGCGTCGGGCATCGAGCGGGACGCCGTGGTGGGCGCGGCACTCGCCCTCACCGGGGACCTCGAGCAGGTGCCGAGCGCGGTCAGCGCGATCAAGGTCAAGGGTGAGCGCGCCTACCACCGGGTGCGCAGCGGCGAGAGCGTCGAGCTGGCCGCGCGGCCGGTGACCGTGTCGCGGTTCGTCGTGGGCCGGGCGCGCGCCGGTGAGGTCGACGGCATCCCGGTGCTCGACGTCGACGTCGAGGTCACCGTGTCCTCGGGCACCTACGTGCGCGCCCTGGCGCGCGACCTGGGCGCCGCGATGGGCTGCGGCGGGCACCTCACCGCGCTGCGGCGCACCCGGGTCGGCGGGTTCGACATCGCCGACGCCCACCCGCTGGCCGACCTCGAGGCGCGACAGGGCGAGCGGATGCCGGTCACGCCCCTCGCCGACGCCGCCCGCGCGGCCTTCGCCGTGCGCGAGATCGACGAGGCGCAGGCCCGCACGTTGGGCTACGGCCAGCGCCTGGAGTCGGCCCTGCCGGGACGCACCGAACCGGTTGCCGCCATCGCCCCCGACGGCACGCTGGTGGCCATGCTCGACGAGTCGCGTCCCACCGCGCGCTCCCTCGTCGTGTTTGCCCCGGCGAGTTCGTAGAGTGGGCCCGTGCATCGTTGGACCGACCCCTCCCGGACGCCTGAGGCCCTGCGGCCCTGCGTCCTCACCCTCGGCAACTTCGACGGCGTCCACCGTGGGCACCGGGCCGTGCTCAGCGCCCTCGTCGAGGCGGGTCACCGGCTGGGGCTGCCGGCCGTGGCGATCACCTTCGAGCCCCACCCGATCGCGGTGCTGCGACCCGAGCAGGCCCCCGAGCTGATCGCGCCCGGTGCGGTGCGCGACGACCTGATCGCCGACTCCGCCATCGACGGGCTCCTCGTGCTCGACTTCACCACCGAGTTCGCCCAGCAGACCCCCGAGGACTTCGTGCGAGCGGTCTTCGTGCGCGGCCTCGACGCCCGGTGCGTCGTCGTCGGCATGGACACCCGCTTCGGCTACCGCAACTCGGGCGACGTCTCGACGCTCGCCGACCTCGGTGAGCAGTTCGGCTTCGAGGTCGTCGCCCTCGACGACGTCGGGGAGGGGGAGCGGTTCTCCTCGACCGTGATCCGGAACCACCTGCGGTCCGGTGACGTCGGCGAGGCCGCGCGGATCCTGGGCCGACCGCACCGGGTCGTCGGCACGGTCGTGCACGGAAACCACCGCGGCAAGGCGCTGGGCTACCCCACGGCGAACCTGTCGGCCGACTCCCTGGGTCTCGTGCCGCTCGAGGGCGTCTACGCCGGCTGGCTCACCCGGCTCGACCTGCCCGAGGGCGCGCGCGACCGCACGATGCCGGCCGCGATCAGCGTGGGCACCAACCCGACCTTCGAGACCCACGACCGGCGCACCGTCGAGGCCTACGTGCTCGACCGCGACGACCTCGACCTCTACGACGAGCGGGTCATGGTCGAGTTCACCGCCCACATCAGGCCGACCCTGAAGTTCGACAGCGTCGACGACCTGCTCGAGGCGATGGCCTCCGACGTGCAGCGCTGCCGCGAGCTGCTCGCCCGGATCGTCCCCGCCTGATCGGGCTGCACACATCCGTGTCCGAGCGTGGGCCCGCCGGCCTGAGCGCGCGACGCCCCCGAGCAGCGTGAGCCCCTGGGCCCGCCACGACGTCGGTCTCTACCTGGCCGCCGCCGGCACCTCCGTGGTCGGCGCCCTGCTGGTGTGGTCGGCCACGGTGCGCACCGACGGCACCGCCTACCTCGTCCGCCACCTGGTCACGGCCGCCGTCGGGCTGGGCCTGGCCCTGCTCGTGAGCCGGGTCGGCCAGCAACGGGTGCGGGTGGCGGCCCCGTGGGTCTATACCGGCTCGCTGCTCCTCCTGGTGGCCGTGCTGACCCCGGTGGGCCGCACGGTCAACGGGTCTCGGTCGTGGATCCCGCTCGTCGGTGGGTTCACCGTGCAGCCGGCCGAGCTGGCGAAGGTCGGACTCTGCCTGGCCCTCGCGACGCTGCTGGCGGCCCAGGCCGAGCGGGGGCTGGCGCCGGGGCGCCGCGAGGTGGTGCTCGCGGGCGTGCTGGTGGCGCTGCCGACCGCCCTGGTCCTGCTGCAGCCCGACCTCGGCTCGGCGGCGGTGGTCGTGGCGATCGGGGCCGTCGTCGTGACCGTGGCCGGCGTGCCGCGCCGCTGGGTGGCCGGGGCGGTGCTGCTCGGCCTGGCGGTGGTGGTCGTGGCCCTGACCACACCGGTGCTCAGCGACTACCAGCGCGACCGGTTGACGTCGTTCGCCGACCCGTCGGCGGACCCGCAGGGCAGCGGCTACCAGACCCGGATGGTTCGCCTGGCCATCGGAGCGGGCGGGATGTGGGGTCAGGGGTTCCAGCGCGGGGAGCGCACCCAGGGCGGCTACGTGCCCTACCAGCTCAACGACTTCATCTTCTCGGTGGCGGGGGAGGAGCTCGGCTTCGTGGGGGCGACCGGCCTGCTCCTGCTGCTGGCGTTCGTCGTGGGCCGGGTGCTCGTGGTCGCCGCGCGGACCGAGGACGCCTTCGGGCGCCTGGTCGCCGTCGGGGTGGCCACCTGGCTGGCGGTGCAGGTGGTGCAGAACGTCGGCATGAACCTGGGGCTGCTGCCGGTGACCGGGCTGCCGCTGCCCTTCGTGTCGTACGGAGGCTCCTCGATGCTGGTCTCGTGGCTGGCGATCGGCCTGGTCGATGCGACGCATGCCACGTCGGCGCGTCGCTGACAGGGCGTAGCCTCGAAGCGCGCCCTGTGTCATCATTCGCGCACCGACGCTCCCCAACGACGAGGACGAACGCTCGATGCTCTCCGCCTCCCCGCAGATCCACACCCCCGCCGACGAACCGGTCGACCAGTCCGTGCTGGACCGCGAGGCGCGCAGCGTGGGCCACATGTTCCGCGACCGCATCAACGCCAGCCCCGACCGTCCCGCCTACCTGCACGCCGTGGTGACCGACAGCGGTGACCAGTGGGTCACCGTCACCTGGGCCGAGCTCGACGTCGTGGTGCGCGAGATCGGGGCCGGGCTGATCGCGCTCGGCATCGAGCCGGAGGACCGCGTCGCCATCGCCTCGAGCACCCGGTACGAGTGGGCGCTGGCCGACCTCGCCGTGATGGTCGCCGGTGGCGCCACCACCACCATCTACCCGACGACGATGGCCGACGACGTGTCGTTCATCGTGTCCGACTCGGGGGCCAAGGTGGTATTCGCCGAGAACGCCGAGCAGCTCGACAAGCTGCGCGGCATCCGGGCCGACACCCCCGCGGTGCTGCGGGTCATCGTGTTCGACGGGGTGTCCGACGCCGACGCCTGGACCCTCACCCTCGACGAGGTGCGCCAGCTCGGGCGCGAGTACCTCCAGGGCGACCCCGGCGCCATCGACGCGCGCATCGACGGCACGCGGCACGACCAGCTGGCCACGATCATCTACACCTCGGGCACGACCGGCCGCCCCAAGGGCGTGCGGCTGCGGCACAGCGCGTGGACCTACGAGGGGGCCGCCGTCGAGGCGATCAACATCCTCAGCGAGGACGACCTGCAGTACCTCTGGCTGCCCCTGGCCCACGTCTTCGGCAAGGTGCTGCTCACCCTGCCACTGCAGATCGGCTTCCCCACGGCCATCGACGGCCGGATCGACAAGATCGTCGACAACCTCGCCGTCGTGAAGCCCACCTTCATGGGCGCCGCCCCGCGAATCTTCGAGAAGGCCTACGGCCGCATCCAGACCATGATGGTCGACGAGGGCGGGGTCAAGGCCAAGCTCTTCACCTGGGCCAGCGGCGTCGGCCGAGACGTCAGCGAGCTGCGCGAGCAGGGCAAGAACCCCACCGGGCTGCTCGGCGTGAAGTACGCCGTCGCCGACAAGCTGATCGGCACCAAGATCCGCGAGCGCTTCGGTGGGCGGATCCGCTTCTTCATCTCCGGCTCGGCGGCGCTCAACAACGACGTCGCGCGGTGGTTCGACGCCATGGGGATGCAGATCGCGGAGGGCTACGGCATGACCGAGACGAGCGCGGCCTCGTTCGTCAACCGGGTCAAGGCCTACCGCTACGGCACGGTGGGCTGGCCGCTGCCGGGCACCGAGGTGCGCATCGCCGACGACGGCGAGGTGCTGCTACGCGGTGGCGGCAACATGGAGGGGTACCACAACAACCCCGAGGCCACCGCCGAGACCATCGACGCCGAGGGCTGGCTGCACACCGGCGACATCGGCGAGCTCGACGACCGCGGCTTCCTGCGCATCACCGACCGCAAGAAGGACATGTTCAAGACCAGCGGCGGCAAGTACGTCGCGCCCTCGAACATCGAGGCGACGTTCAAGGGGCTGTGCCCCTACGCCAGCCAGCTCGTCGTCTACGGCGCGGACCGCAACTTCGTCTCCGCGCTGGTGACCCTCGACCCCGAGGCGATCGCGGGCTGGGCTGCCCAGCACGGCATGGCGGGCCAGGGCTACGCCGAGATCGTCGGATCAGACGCGTGCCGCGAGATGGTGCAGGGCTACGTCGACCAGCTCAACGCGGGGCTGAACCGCTGGGAGACGATCAAGAAGTTCACCATCCTCGAGAACGACCTCACCGTCGAGGACGGCGAGCTGACCCCCAGCCTGAAGCTCAAGCGCAAGGTGGTCTCCGAGAAGTACAAGGACAAGCTCGACGCCCACTACACGAGCTGACCCCTCCGCCGGGAGGCGGGGGAGGACGGCGTCAGTCGGTGACCAGCGGGACGAACCGGTAGTGGCCGTGCTCGGTGACCCGGCGCCCGTCGGGTGCCTGCTCGTCGCGCACGACCCGCAGCATCCGGCCGGCCACCGGCGCCACGAGGATGCCGTGTGTCGCCAGCTGGGCGACCAGCTCCACCGGCAGCCGGGTCGCCATCGCCGACACCAGCACCCGGTCGAACGGTGCCTCGTCCGGCGCGCCGAGCACCCCGGGGACCGAGGCGCGGACGCGGGCCCACGGCATCCGGGCCGCCTCGACGTTGGCGTCGCCGGTGAGCACCAGGTCGGGCACCCGCTCGAGCCCCAGCACCGACCCGGTCGGCCCGACCAGCTCGGCGAGCAGCGCAGTGGTCCAGCCCGACCCGGAGCCGACGTCGAGCACGCGCTGGCCCGGCTGGACGTCGAGCAGCTCGAGCATCGCCTGCACGGTGCGTGGCTGGCTGTTGGTCTGGCCGTGGCCGATGTCGAGCGGCCCGTCGTACGACGCCCGCCGGCGCTCCGCGCGGGGGAGGAACCGCTCGCGAGGGTGGGCCGCCATCGCAGCCCGCACCCGCGCGGCCGTGTCCACGCCGGCTAGCCTCGCAGGTCGGCCAGCGCCGTCCCGACGGCGCGGTGGAAGGTCGGGTAGGCGAACGGCATCCGGGCCAGGGTCGCGGTCGGGATGCGGGCGTGCACCGCGGTGGCGAGCATCGACAGCACCTCGCCGCCCATCGGGCCGACCGACGTGGCGCCGACGAGGTGGCCGGCCGAGCGGTCCTCGACGAGCTTGATCAGCCCGTCCCCGCCGGGGCCGGTGATCCAGCCGCGGGTCGACTCGGCCAACGGGGCACGGCCCACGGCGACGTCGACGCCGGCGTCGCGGGCCTGCTGCTCGCTCAGCCCCACCGAGCCGACCTCGGGGTCGGTGAAGGTCACCCGCGGCACCGCGTGGTACTCGGCCGACCGGGCGTCGACGCCGGAGCGGCGGGTGATGTCGGCCAGCGCGACCGCTGCCTGGTACATCGACATGTGGGTGAAGGCGCCCTTGCCGGTGATGTCGCCGATCGCCCAGAGCCGGTCGCCCGCTCGCATCTGCGGGTCGGTGTCGACCGAGCGCGCCCGGGGGTCGAGCCCCACGGTCTCGAGCCCGATGTCGGAGATGTTGGGGCGGCGGCCGGCGGCGACGAGCAGCCGGTCCGACCCCAGCTCGACGGCGGTGCCCCCGGCGTCGGTGAGGGCCACGGTGAACCGGCCGTCGGCGTGGCGAACCGACCCGATGGACGCGCCGGCGATGACCCGGATGCCGTCGGCGGCCATGGCGCCGGCGACGATCTCCGAGGACTCCGGCTCCTCCAGCGCCAGGATGCGCGGCGCCGCCTCGACGAGGGTGACCGTGGTGCCGAAGCGCGCGAACGCCTGGGACAGCTCCGCGCCGATCGCGCCACCGCCGATCACGACCATCGACGCGGGCAGCTCGGCGGTCTCGAGCACCTCGCGGTTGGTCCAGAACGGGGTGTCGGCCAGGCCGTCGACCGGCGGTGCCGATGGTGAGGTGCCGGTGTTGAGCACGACACCGCGCGCGGCGACGAACCGGGTGCCGCCCGCCTCGACGACCCCGGTGTCGACGAGCCGGCCGTGACCGCGCACGAAGCGCACGCCGGCCTGCTCGAGGCGCTCGACCGCCACCCTGTCGTCCCAGTCGTCGGTGGCCTCGTCGCGGATGCGGGCGTGCACGACACCCCAGTCGGGGGAGACCTCGGCGGCACCGGAGAGCGTGCCGACCCGGCGGGAGTCGGCGAGCAGGTTCGCTGCGCGGATCGCCATCTTCGAGGGGATGCAGCCCCAGTAGGGGCACTCGCCGCCCACCAGGCGTTCGTCGATGCCGACCACGCTGAGTCCGGCCTTGGCGGCCTCGGTGGCGAGGTGCTCGCCGCCGGGGCCGAGGCCGATGACGACGAGGTCCACGGGGGTGTCGGTGCTCATGGGTGCCAGCCAAGCACGCGGGCGGTGCCCAGGGGGAGGGCAGTGGCCCGTCGACTTCGTGCGGGGAGCGGCGGTCGGGGCCGGCACCGCCGTCCACGACGGGCACGGTCCTGCGGCCGGGGGGAGGGACGAGACGCTCGGCAAGGTGTCCGCCGGAGGTCCCTCTCCGGTCGTTGTCACGGCGTGGGGTCGGCCCGGCGCTGGGGCCGCCCCGGCCGTCCCCCCAGACGCGCGGTGCGCCGGCGTGTGGGGCCCCCGGCATGGAGCACGTGCACGGTTTTGGGGCACCGCCCGCCGCGACCTACTCTTGAGGGATGCCCGGACAGTCCGTCTTCCGCCGGCTCGAGCCGCTGCTCGAGCAGGTCAGCAAGCCGATCCAGTACGTCGGCGGCGAGCTGAACTCGACCGTCAAGGACTGGGACACCGCCGGCGATGCCACCGTGCGCTGGGCGCTGATGTACCCCGACGCCTACGAGGTCGGCGTGCCGAACCAGGGCGTCATGATCCTGTACGAAGTCCTCAACGAGCGGGCCGACGCCCTCGCCGAGCGCACGTACGCCGTGTGGCCCGACCTCGAGGCACTGATGCGCGAGCACGCGGTGCCGCAGTTCACCGTCGACGCGCACCGCGCGGTCGGCGACTTCGACCTGTTCGGGCTGTCGTTCTCCACCGAGCTCGGCTACACCAACATGCTCACCGCGCTCGACCTGGCCGGCATCCCCCTGCACGCCGTCGACCGCGACGACACCCACCCGATCGTCGTGGCCGGCGGCCATGCCGCGTTCAACCCCGAGACGATCGCCGACTTCGTCGACGCC
>JBJMHU010000108.1:0-8568 GCA_045807225.1 Ornithinibacter sp.
GAGCACCGGATCGGTGGCCTGGAGAAGGGCGAGGGGCACGGGAACATCTCCTACGACCCCGCCAACCACGACTTCATGGTGCGCACCCGCGCCGCCAAGGTGCAGCGGATCGCCCAGGACATCCCGCCGATGGAGGTCGACGACCCGTCCGGCGGGGCGAAGGTGCTGGTGCTCGGCTGGGGGTCGACGTACGGCCCGATCGGTGCCGCCGTCCGTCAGGTCCGCAACACCGGACTGCAGGTGGCCCAGGCGCACCTGCGTCACCTGAACCCGTTCCCGTCCGACCTCGGTGACGTGCTCAAGGGGTACGACGCGGTGATGGTCCCCGAGATGAACCTCGGCCAGCTCTCGATGCTGCTGCGGGCCCGCTACCTCGTCGACGTCGTCGGCTACAACCACGTGCGCGGCCTGCCGCTGCGCGCGGCCGAGCTCGCCGACGCGATCACCGACCTGATCGGCGCGACGGACCCGTCGGCCGAACCCACCGTCGAGGCCACCCAGGAGGTCGTCCGATGACCAGCACCCAGCTCCCGTTCCCCGGGCTCCGCGACGTGCCCACCGCCGACGCCCCGCAGAACCGCAAGGAGTTCACCTCCGACCAGGAGGTCCGCTGGTGCCCCGGCTGCGGCGACTACGCGGTGCTCGCGGCCGTGCAGGGCTTCCTGCCCGAGCTCGGCCTCAAGCGCGAGAACATCGTGTTCGTCTCCGGCATCGGCTGCTCGAGCCGCTTCCCCTACTACCTCGACACCTACGGCATGCACTCGATCCACGGCCGTGCGCCGGCGATCGCCACCGGGCTGGCCACCAGCCGGCCCGACCTGTCGGTGTGGGTCGTCACCGGTGACGGCGACGCGCTGTCGATCGGGGGCAACCACCTCATCCACGCGCTGCGCCGCAACGTCAACATGACGATCCTGTTGTTCAACAACCAGATCTACGGCCTCACCAAGGGCCAGTACTCCCCCACCAGCCGGCTGGGTCAGGTCACCAAGTCCTCCCCGGTCGGGTCGGTCGACACCCCGTTCAACCCCGTCTCCCTCGCCCTGGGCGCCGAGGCGACGTTCGTGGCGCGGGCGATGGAGAGCGACCGGGCCGAGCTCACCGGCATCCTCAAGGCGGCGGCCGAGCACCGGGGCACCGCGCTGGTCGAGATCTACCAGAACTGCCCGATCTTCAACGACGGCGCCTTCGAGGTGCTCAAGGACCGCAGCCAGCAGGAGGCCCGCATCGTGCGCCTGCGCACGGGCGAGGCGGTGAGCATCGGCCCCGAGGGCGACCGCAGGCTGCTGGTGCGCAAGGGCTCCGGCACGATGAAGTTCATCGCCGAGGACGAGGCCGCCACCGGCGAGTCCGGTGCCGTGGTGGTGCACGACCCCACCCTCGACGACCCGTCGCAGGCCTTCCAGCTCTCGCGGCTCGACACCCCCGAGATGTCGCACGTCCCGATGGGCATCTTCCGCCAGGTGGAGCGGCCGAGCTACGACGACCTGGTGCGCGGCCAGGTGCAGGCCGCCATCGACAGCGGCGGCGGCCCGGCCACCGACGACGACCTCGCCGACCTGCTGCGCGGGCGCGACACCTGGACGGTGGAGTGACAGCACCGCCCCCACCGGCGGTCGAGGGGAACGACGCACCCGACGCGAACGACGCGGACGAGCTGCGCAAGGGCACGATCTACGGCTTCCTCGCCTACGGCATCTGGGGCCTGTTCCCGCTCTACTTCGCGGCGCTCCAGCCGGCCGGCGCCTTCGAGATCCTGGGCCACCGCATCCTGTGGACCCTCGCCGTGTGCGCCCTCGTGCTGCTGGTGCGCCGCGACCTGGGCTGGATCCGTCCGTTCGTCGCGCGGCCGAAGCTGGTCGGCGGCATCACCATCGCCGCCCTGCTCATCGCCACCAACTGGACCATCTACGTGTTGGCGGTGCTCACCGGTCGCACCTACGAGGCGGCGCTGGGCTACTTCCTCAACCCGATCGTCACGGTGGCGCTCGGCGTCGTCGTGCTCGGCGAGCGGCTGCGCCCGCTGCAGTGGGCCGCGGTCGCGATCGGTGCGCTGGCCTCGGTCTACCTCGCCGTGGCCGGCGGGGTGCTGCCCTGGATCGCGCTCAGCCTGGCGTTCTCGTTCGGGCTCTACGGGCTCACCAAGAAGAAGGTCGGGGCGAGCCTGGACGCGATGCACTCGCTGGCCGCCGAGACCACCGTGCTCGCGCCGGTCGCGGTGGTGGTGCTCGGCCTCCTCGTGGCGCGCGGCGAGACCACGTTCCTCGACAACGGCACCGGGCACACCACGCTGCTCGTGCTGGCCGGCGTGGTCACGGCGGTGCCGCTGCTGCTGTTCGCCGCCGCCGCCCGGCGCCTGCCGCTGGTGACGGTCGGCCTCATCCAGTTCGTCACCCCCGTGCTGCAGCTGCTCGTCGGCGTGCTCGTGCTGGGCGAGCACGTCAGCGCCCGGCTGTGGGTCGGCTTCGGCATCGTCTGGCTGGCGCTGGTGCTGCTCACGATCGACTCGGTGCGCACCGCCAACAGCTCGCGCACGCAACGGCGCCGGGTCACCCGGGCACCGGGCGACGAGGTGCCCGAGCCCTGTCCCTAGGCTCCGGGCTCGGTCAGCTCGTCCGTGAGCAGCTTGTCGAGCTGGTCGATGGTGGCCTGCTGCTCGGCGAGCAGCGCGCGCAGGTGCGCCACCCGCTCGCGGGTCTGGAGCACCTCCACCTCCTTCTTCGGCCCCTTGGGTGCCAGGAACAGGTTGGCCAGGTAGCCGGTGAAGGTGCCGAAGATGCCGACGCCGATGACGATGATGATCGCTCCGAGGACGCGACCTTCGTTCGTCACGGGGAACTGGTCGCCGTAGCCCACGGTCGAGATCGTCACGATGACGTACCAGATGGCGTCGGAGGCGGTGGTGATGTTGGCGCCCGGCGCGGACTGCTCCAGCGCGAGCATCCACAGGCTGCCGAACTCGAGCACCAGGATGCCCATGAGCAGCAGGCTCAGCAAGGCGCTGCCGGCCCGGTTGCGCAGCAGCCCGCGGCCGACGAGCCGCCCACCTCGGGCCCGGAGCAGCTGGGCGACGCGCACCAGGCGGAAGACCCGGAAGACCTTCACCTGGGGGAAGGGCAGGCTCGACAGGAGATCGGCCCAGCCGAACTGGCGGAAGAAGTAGTCCCGTCGCGACGGTGCGGTGACCAGCCGGTAGACGAAGTCGGCGAAGAGGATGACGGTGAGCAGGACATTCATCGCGAACAGCACCGTCTGGAGGCTCTCGCTCCTGACGACGTACAGCAGCAGCAGGTTGAGGATCGACAGCACCGAGACGGCCGCCACGAAGAGCTCGTAACCGACGTCCTTGAGCTCGTGCCGCACCGGCTTCGGGCGGGTAGCCCTGCGGGACGGACGGCTGCTCATGAGCCCATGCTGGCGCTGCCGCCGTAGCCCTGCCTCACCCCGCGCGGGTGGACGGCACCGGCTCGAGCACCACGACCGCGGTTCCACCGGGCCGGCGCGTGGCGTAGGCGTCGAGGTCGCCGTCGACCTCGCTCCAGCGGGCCCAGAGCCGGGCGCGCTCCTCCCCCTCGGCGGCGCGGCCGGTCACCCGCAGGCGTGCACCGTGGAGCTCGACCTGGGCCTCCGGGTGCGCCTGCAGGTTGAGCCACCAGGCAGGCTCGGCCGGGTCCCAGCCGTTCATCGCCAGGGTGAACAGGTGCGGGCCGTCCTCGAGGTAGGCGAGGATGACGTGCCGCTCCTGCCCGCTGCGTCGCCCGATGGTGGTCAGCCGCAGCGTGCCCCAGCGCTTGGCGGGGCGCCACAGGCCGAACCGCCCACCGGTGGCGCGGAACAGGGCTCGGTGCAGCTGCCAGAACAGGCGGATGAGCCAGCGCGGCGGCAGGCGGCGCGGGTCCTCGAGGTCGGTCGACACGGCACTTCCTCTCTCCCTCGCCATCCTCCTCCTGCCGCGCGCGGGTGCGCACGGCATCCGTGCTTGTGGTCGAGCCGCTGAGAACGGTTGTGGCAGTGACCCCGGATCTGCTTCGCACCGGGAGAACCGACGACTACGCTCGTAGTAGTGGCTGGAACCAAACAGCGAGTACCGCCACGGAGACCACCATGAGCCCAACGGTCGCGCGCCGGACCGCGCACATGATCGGCAATGCCCACATCGACCCGGTGTGGACCTGGTGCGCACCGGAAGGGCGAGCCGAGGTGCGTGCCACCTTCGCCTCCGCGCTGCAGCGCCTGGCCGAGTACCCCGAGTTCGTGTTCACCCAGAACCAGGTGGTGTTCCTCGACTGGGTCGCCGACACCGACCCGGCCCTGCACGCCGAGATCGCCGAGCACGTGGCCACCGGCCGCTGGCAGCTGGCCGGCGGCTGGTGGGTCGAGCCCGACACCAACCTCCCGCTCGGGGAGTCGCTGGCCCGGCAGGCACTGCACGGGCAGCGGTACCTGGCCCGCGCCTTCGGGGTGCGCACCGACATCGGCCTGTGCCAGGACAGCTTCGGCCACCCGGCCTCGTTGCCGCAGCTGCTCGCCGGCGCCGGGCTGACCCGCTACGCGTTCCTGCGCCCGGGCCCGCACGAGCAGCAGCTGCCGGCCGGGCCGTTTCGCTGGGTGGGGCCCGATGGCGCGGCCGTCACCGCGTTCCGCATCCCCAACGAGTACGGCACCTCGCGCTGGGACATCGCCGGGCACATCGACAAGTCGCTCGGGCTGCTGTCGGCCGACGGCGACGTTGCCATCTTCTACGGCGTCGGCAACCACGGCGGTGGCCCCACCCGCGAGAACCTCGACACGCTGCGGCGGCTGCACCACTTCACCGACCTGCCGCAGCTGCGACCCTCGACGCTCGGAGCGTTCTTCGCGGCCCACGAGGGCGCCGCGCTCCCCGAGGTCACCGGTGACCTGCACCGGCACTCGGTCGGCTGCTACAGCGCCCACCAGGACATGAAGCGGTGGATGCGGCGGGCGGAGCGCTCGCTGCTGCGCGCCGAGCGCTGGGCCACCGTCGCGACCGGGGTGACCGGGCTGAGCTATCCGCGCGCCGCGCTCGCCGACGCGTGGAAGGTGACCCTGTTCAACCAGTTCCACGACACCCTGGCCGGGACCGCCATCCCCGCCGCCTACGACGACGCGCGCGACCAGCTCGGCTATGCGGCCACGGTGGCCGACCGGGCCACCGACCGTGCCCTGCAGGCCATCGCCGCGCGCGTCGAGCTGCCGTTCCAGCCCGACACCCAGTGCTACCTCGTCTTCAACCCCCACCCCGCCGACACCAGCACCACCGTCGAGATACCGCATGCCCACGGTGAGCCGGGGCCGCTGCAGGTCGAGGACGCCGGCACCGGTGCGGTGCTGGTCAGCCAGGCCGTGCCCGGAGAGACCACGATGGGCGGCTGGGCCCGGCGGCTGCTCGTGCGCGTCGACGTGCACGGGCTGGGCTACCGGGCGCTGAGGCTGCGGCCCGCCCCCGGCGGCACCGGGCGTGCGGCGGCGGAGCGCAGCCTGCGCGACGACGAGCCGGCGGTGCTCGACAACGGCCTGGTGCGCCTCGAGCTCGACCGGGCGACCGGCCGCCCCGTGCTGCTGTGCGCGGCCGGCGGCCCCAACCTGCTCGGCGACGGGGCGCACGCCATGGCGCTGGCCGACGACAGCGACACCTGGGGGCACCGGGTGCGTCAGTTCGCCGGGGAGGCTCACCACTTCACCGCCGCTGCGCCCACCGTGCTCGAGGACGGACCGGTGCGCCGGGCGCTGCGCGTGGTCAGCACGCTCGGCCCCAACCGGCTCGTCGAGGACTACCTGCTCGCCGCCGGCGACCCGTTCGTGGAGGTGCGGGCCCGATTGTCGTGGGCCGCACCGCACACCGTGGCCAAGCTGCGCTTCCGCACGGCGATCGTCGGCGCCGAGGGCTCCGGTCCGGTGGTGCGGTGGGAGGTGCCCTACGGCAGCACGACCCGGGCCGCCGACGGCTCCGAGGAGCCCCTGCACTCGTGGCTGGCCGTCAGCGGACTGGTCGACGGCATCCCTGCGGGGCTCGGGGTTGCTGTCGACGGGCTGAGCGCCGGCGATGCGGACACCCGTTCCGGGACAACCGATCCAGCGCCGGCCGCCGACGTCGGCCTGACCATGGCCCGCTCCCCGCTGTACGCCTGGCACGACCCGGCGCCGGCGGCCACCGACCCGGAGCTGCCCCACCTCGACATCGGCACGCACCGGTTCCGGGTGCGGCTGGTGCCGTTCACGCCCGACCCGGGCCGGCCGGCATCTCCCGCGGTCACCGAGGCCGCCGCCACGCTGGTCGACCCGGTCACCGTCGCCAGGGAGGGAGCGCACCCCGGCACGCTGCCCGGCAACGCGACGTTCGCCTGCATCACCGACGGCACCGCCGCCCTCACCGTGCTCAAGGCTCCCGAGGACGCCGCCGTGGCGGCCACCGTCGTCCGGGTCGTCGAGACCTCCGGCGCCCCGACCAGCGCCGGCATCCGGCTCGGTGGGCGGACCCTGCGGCGGGAGCTTCGCGCCCACCAGCTGCTCACCCTGCTCGTGCCGCACGACCCGTCGGCGGCGCCGACCGAGGTCGACCTGTGCGAGTGGTCCGATGCCGACCGCCCACCCGTGCAGCCGCTTCCCGACCTGCCGTGGGCCGGCGCCGCGTACCCCATCAACGGAAGCGCCAGCACTGGCCACTCGTCCAACGGCGCCTCCAGCAAGGGCAGCTCAAGCAACGGCGGCGCAAGCAACGGCGGCGCAAGCAACGGCAGCTCGAGCAACGGCAGCTTTGTCCGCACCCGCTCCACCCGGCCGTGGCTCGACCCGGCCGCAGTGCCGACGGCTCGTGCCGCGGCGCTGCTCGCGACGATGACCACGCCGGAGAAGGTCGCCCAGCTCGTCGGGGTCTGGGTCAACGAGCGCGACGAGCACCAGGCGGCGTTCGCCGACGGCAGCTTCCTCGACGCGCTGCGCACCGACCACCCGCACGGGTTCGGCAGCCTCACCCGGCCCTACGGGTCCGGGCCGACCCCACCCGCGCAGGCCGCCGAGCAGGTCGGCGCCGTGCAGCGGTTCCTGGTCGAGGGCACCCGCCTGGGCATCCCGGCGCTGGTGCACGAGGAGTGCCTGACCGGGCTGATGGCCCCGGGGGCCAGCATCCTGCCGTCGGCGCTCGCGTGGGGCGCCACCTTCAGCCCGGAGCACGTGCGCGCCGCCGCGGCCGAGGTGGGGCAGCAGATGAGGGGCCTCGGCATCCACCTGGGCCTCGCGCCGGTGCTCGACGTGGCCCGCGACCACCGCTTCGGGCGCGTCGAGGAGTGCATCGGGGAGGACCCCCTGCTCGTCGCCACCCTCGGCGCGGCCTACGTCACCGGGCTGCAGTCCGCGGGCGTCGGCGCGTGCGCGAAGCACTTCGTCGGCCACGCCGCCCCCGAGGGCGGGCACAACACCGCCCCCGTGCACGCCGGCTGGCGCGAGCTCACCGACACGCACCTGCCGCCGTTCGCCGCCGCGGTGACCGCCGGGGTCGCGGCCGTGATGAGCGGCTACCACGACATCGACGGCGACCCGGTCACCGGCTCGAGCGCCCTGCTCGACGGGCTGCTGCGCCGGCGGCTGCACTTCGACGGACCGGTGGTCAGCGACTACTGGGCGCTGAACTTCCTGGTCACCGCCCACCACGTGGCGGCCGACCGCGAGCAGTCCGCGATGCTGGCGCTGGCCGCCGGGGTCGACCTCGAGCTGCCCCGGCCCGACCACTTCCCCGCCCTGGTGGCAGCCGTGGATGCCGGGCGCGTGCCGGTCGCGCTCCTCGACGCGGCCGTCACCCGGGTGCTGACCCTGAAGTTCCGGCTCGGGTTGTTCGAGCACCCCTACGGCCCGGATGCGCACGTGCCGCTGGACCCACCCTCCGCGCGCGACGCAGCCCGGGCGCTGGCGGAGCGGTCGGTCACCCTGCTGCGCAACGACGGCGTGCTGCCGTTGCGGGGGGTGCGGCGGGTCGCGGTGGTCGGCCCGTGGGTCGACGACGCCAGCGTGCTCGCGGGCAACTACTCCTGGCCCAACCACGTGGGCTACCGCTTCGATGACGACCGGTTCGCCTGTGGCCCAATGGTTCCGACCTTCCTCGACGCCCTGCGCCAGGTCGCGGACCGGCACGGCATCGAGGTCACCCACGTGGCAGCCTGCCGGCCGGTCGGCCACCTGACCACCCGCTCGCTGGCCGATGCCACCTTCGCGGCCGGGCCGTCTGCCGGCTACCGCGACGACGCGGCCGGAATCGCCGAGGCGGCCCGAGCGGCGCGGGAGGCGGACGTCGCCATCGTGCTGGTCGGCGACCGGCCGGGCCACTTCGGCACCGGCACCGTCGGCGAGGGAACCGACCGGCACACGCTGACCCTGCCGGGCTCCCAGCCCGACCTGGTGGCCGCCGTGCTCGCCACCGGCACCCCCACCGTCGCCGTCGTCACGGCCGGACGAGGGCTCGACCGGGCGGTGTGCGAGGACGCCTCCGCCCTGCTGAGCGTCTGGTTCGGCGGCGAGGCCGGCGCCGACGCCCTGGCCCGCGTCGCGTTCGGCGAG
>JBJMHU010000109.1:0-19258 GCA_045807225.1 Ornithinibacter sp.
GCAGCCCGAGCCGGTCGACCAGCTCGACCTCCTCCGTCGTCATCGGAACGTTGAGCGTGATGACACCGTCGACCCTCTTCCACAGCATGTTCTGCGAGAGGGGGAGGCGCTGGTCGTAGCTGTCGTCCTCGAGGTCGAAGAGGATGACGTGGTGGCCACGTGCCCGCAGGCTCTTCTCGATGGCACTGACCAGGGTCGCGAAGAACCAGCGGGTCAGGAACGGGGCGACGACCGCGACGACGCGGGTGCGGCCGGACGCGAGCGAGGTGGCAGTGGGGGAGGCCACGTAGTGGAGGTCCTCCGCCACCCGCAGCACGCGTTCACGGGTCTCGGGGGAGACCCGGTCGAGCCCCCGAAGGGCGCGGGAGACCGTGGCGACCGAGACCCCGGCCACCCGCGCCACATCGGTGATGGTGCTGATCTGTCATTCCTTCCCTCAGGCGGGCGCTCAGCCCTTCAGCCCGCCGGCGAGCAGGCCTCGCACGAAGTACCGCTGCAGGCCGAGGAAGACGGCCACCGGCACGATCATCGAGATGAATGCCCCTGCCGAGAGCAGGTACCAGGCGTTGCCTCGGGTACCGGAGAGCTCGGCGACCCGCACCGTGATCGGCGCGACGTCGGGCGTCCCGCCGAGGAACACCAGCGAGACCAGCAGGTCGTTCCAGACCCACAGGAACTGGAAGATGCCGAACGCGGCCAGGGCCGGAGTCAGCAGCGGGAGCAGGATCCGGAAGAAGATCGTCACGTGCCCCGCGCCGTCGACGCGAGCCGCCTCCATGAGCTCTGCCGGTAGCTCCCTCATGAAGTTGTGGATGAGGAAGGTCGCCAGCGGCAGCGCGAAGATCGTGTGGGACAGCCACACGCTCCAGTAGGACGCCCCGAGGCCGAACGTGACGTACCGGTCGAGCAGCGGGATCAGCGCGACCTGCAGCGGGACGATCTGCAGGGCGAAGACCGCGACGAAGAGCGCGTCGCGGCCCGGGAACGGCATCCACGCGAACGCGTAGGCCGCGAGGGAGGCCAGGAACAGCGGCAGCAGCACCGCCGGGATGGTGATGACGATGGTGTTGATGAAGTACTGGCTCAGGCTGGCCGAGGTGCCGGGGGCCAGCGCCTGCCGGTAGTTCTCCAGGGTGTAGGCCGACGGGTCGGAGAACGAGGTCCACCAGCCGCTGGTGTTGATGTCACGCTGCTTGCGGAACGAGGTGACCAGCAGGCCGATCGTCGGGATGGTCCACAGCACGGCGATGACGACGGCGGCCAGGGAGGCCCAGGGCGAGGAGATCGCGCGGGCGGCGTCGCCGGCGGCGCTCTTGCCGCGCTTCTTCTTCACCGGGGCGTCAGTGGTGTGCTCCATCTCCGGGGAGACCTTCTCCGGCAACGCGACGGGCTCGAGGGTGCTCACGGCTCACGCCTCCTTTCGCATCTGGATGATGTTGTAGATGACGATGGGGATGACGAGCACGAACAGGAGCACCGCGAGGGCCGCGCCGAGGCCGCCGGCGTCGAACCGGAAGCTCTGGTTGTAGAACTCGTTGGCGACCACCGAGGTGTCGAACTGGCCCCCGGTCATCGTCCGTACGATGTCGAAGACCTTCAGCGTTCCGATGCCGATCGTCGTGATGACGACGACGAGCGCGGGACGGATGCTCGGCAGGGTGATGAAGCGGAACATCTTGAACGCCTGGACGCCGTCGAGCTTGGCCGCCTCGATGATCTCGTCGGGGATCGCCTTGATGGCGGCCGACAGCACGGTCATGGCGAAGCCGGCCTGGATCCAGACCATGACGATGATGAGCATGAAGGTGTTCAGCGGGGCGTTGATCAGGAACTGCTGGGTCTCGAAGCCGAGCGCCTTCAGGATGGCGTTGAGCAGGCCGATCTGGGGCCGGGACGTCTGCTTGTACTGGTAGACGAACTTCCAGATGATGCTGGCACCGACCATCGAGATGGCCATCGGCAGGAAGATGAGCGCCTTGGCGAACGCCTCGCCGCGGGCGCGGTCGATCAGGATGGCGTAGATCAGGCCGACCCCGGTGGCGATGAACGGCACGAGGATGACCCAGATGGCGGTGTTGCGGAGCACGAGCAGCAGCTCCGGCTCGGTGAACATCTGCACGTAGTTCTCGACCGTGAAGGAGCCCTCGCCGGACTTGCCGCGGAAGCTCTGGATGATCGTGAGGATGGCGGGGTACATCAGGCCGAACCCGAGCAGCAGCACCGCCGGGCCGATGAACAGCACACCCTGCCACTTCTCCCCTGTTCGGCCCTTGAACAGGGACGCGAGGAGGAGCACCAGGCCGAAGACCGCCGCGAAGAGGGCGATCGCGAAGAACATCAGGAAGAACTTGCCAGCGACGCTCTGGGCGCGCAGGAGCGGCTCGGGGATAGCCCCGGCGACGCCCACGAGGACGTTCGACGTCATGGACTCACCTCCGGTGAAGTCGGAAACGGAAGAACCGGGGTGGGGCGGAGGGCATCCGCCCCACCCCGGTTCGGGTGACCTGGGGTCAGGTCAGGGTTGAGCTGGGATCAGCTCTTCGGCCACGAGTTCTCGATGTAGTCGAGCGTCGTCTTGTCGTCCTGGCCGGTGATCCAGTTGACCATGCCCTTCCAGAAGGTGCCCGCACCCACGGCGCCCGGCATGAGGTCCGAACCGTCGAAGCGGAACGTGGCCGCCTTGTCGGTGAGAGCCTCGGCCGAGAGCTTGTCGACCGGGTTGGTCAACAGGTTCGGGTCGGCGTTCTTGTTGGCCGTCACGCAACCGCCGGTGCCGCAGGTCTTCGCCCGCTCGTTGGCCCACTCGGTCGAGGAGAGGTAGGTCTGGAAGGCCTTGACCTCGGGACGGTCGGCGAAGGCCGTGGTCAGCTCGCCGCCACCCAGCACCGGCTTGGTGCTGGCGTCGACGGCCGGCAGGTAGAAGGCCCACACGTCGCCGTCGGGGCCGACCTTGGTGCCTTCGGGCCAGTTGGCCGCGTAGAACGACGCCTGACGGTGCATGTAGCAGGTGTTGGAACCGTCGGCGATCGGGAGGCCACCGTCCTGGAAGGACGTGGACGCGATCGTCTTGACGTCACCGTAACCACCGTTGACGTACTTGGGGTTCTTGAGGATCTTGCCGACCTCGGCCAGGGCCGTGGCGACAGCGGGGTCGTTGAAGGGGATCTCGTGCTTGACCCACTTGTCGTAGGTCTCGGCACCCGCCGTGCGGAGCATGACGTCCTCGACCCAGTCGGTGGCCGGCCAGCCGGTGGCGTCACCGGACTCGATGCCTGCACACCACGGCTTGACGTCGCCACCGGGGTTGTCGGCGACGATCTTGTCGGAGAGCGTGAGCAGCTCGGCCCAGGTCTTCGGCACCTGGTAGCCCTTGTCGGCGAACGCCTTCGGCGAGTACCAGACGAAGGACTTCACGTTGGCGCCGAGCGGGGCGGCGTAGAACTTGCCGTCGACGGTGCCGTAGTTCTTCCAGTCGGGCATGTTCTTCTCGACGTTGGCGACGACCTCCGGCGGAGCCTCCTTGACCGCACCGGTGGCGACCAGGGTGGCCAGCAGGCCCGGCTGCGGCACGTACGCGATGTCAGGGGCGTTGCCACCCTTGACGCGCACGGGCAGCTGGGCCTCGAACTCCTTGGAGCCTTCGTACTTGATGGTGACGCCGGTGCACTGCTCGAACGGCTTGTACGACGCCTGGTGGGGAGCGTCCTCCGGCGCGGTGATCGAGGTGTACACGGAGACCGTCTTGCCCTTCAGGTCGCCGAACGCCTTGTAGGGCGCACAGTCGATCGTGCTGCTGCCGCTGCTGGCAGTGTCACTGCCGCCGCCGTCGTCACTGCTTCCGCAGGCCGTCGCGGTCAGGGCCACCGCGAGGACTCCGGTCAACGCCGCAATGCGGCGCTTTGAGTTGAGGGCCATTGCCCGCCTCCATTTCACTGGTCGCGCCGAGACGGGGTTGTGGCCGGCCTCGGCGATGAGGGAACCGGGACCAACGTAAAAGCGTTTACGCATGCGCGCAACGCTCCCGCGCTGCCAGCCGGTAACGATTGAGTAACACGGCCGTCCGGTTCGCCTCAGCGCAGCGGTGCGCCGACCCCCGCGATGACCGCCGGGTAGCTGGTCCCCGAGCCGTCGCGCTTGCCGTTCGCCTCGGGGAGCTCGAGCGGCACGCCGTTGGGGCCGGACGCCCGGGCCGGGAGGGCACCGACCCAGGCGAGCACGAGGGCGTCCTCACCGCGCAGGAACCGGTGTGCCCGAACGCCGCCGGTGCCGCGGCCCTTCGCGGGGTACTCGGCGTACGGCGTCACCTTCAGCGCACCGGGCTGGGTGCCGGGCAGGGCGTCGGAGGAACCGGCCGAGGTGACCACGACGTTGTCCGCGGCCGGGTCGACGGCGCCGAAGAAGGTGACCGACGCCCCGGGCGAGAGCCGGATGCCGGCCATCCCACCGGCCGAGCGGCCCTGCGGCCGCACCGACGAGGCGGGGAAGCGGAGCAGCTGGGCGTCGCTGGTGACGAAGACGAGGTCCTCGGTGCCGTCGTGCAGCGCCACGGCGCCGACGACGCGGTCGCCGTCGCGCAGCGCGACGACCTCCCAGTCGGGGCGGCCGGGGTAGTCGGTGGTGACCCGCTTGACCACGCCGGCTGCCGTGCCGAGCGCGATGCCGGGCCCCGTGGCGTCGAGCGGCACGATGGTCAGCGGCTCCTCGCCGGCCGGGAGGTCGACGAAGACCGCGAGCGGCGCCCCGCCCGACAGGCTCGGTGAGCCGCCCAGCGGCGGCAGGGTCGGCAGCTCGAGCGCCGACATGCGCAGCATCCGCCCGCGCGAGGTGACCAGTGCGAACTCGCCGCGGGCCGTGGTGCGGACCGCGCCGATGACGGCGTCGTGCTTGGCCCGGCCGCCCTCCGACGGCACCGGGTCTGCACCCGAGGTGCGCGCGAGCAGCCCGGTCGAGGAGAGGAGCACCCAGCAGGGGTCGTCGGTGACCTCGAGCGGGGCCGCGACCGAGGCGGGGGTGCCGGCCGACTCGAGCAGCACGGTGCGCCGGGGGGTGCCGTGGGCCGTGGCGACGTCGGCGAGCTCAGTGGAGACCGTGCGGTGCAGCAGCTTCTCGTCGGCGAGGATCGCCTCGAGCTCCTCGATCTGGCGCAGCAGCTCGTCGCGCTCGGTCTCGAGCTCGATGCGCGAGAACCGGGTGAGGCGGCGCAGCTGCAGCTCGAGGATGTAGTCGGCCTGCAGCTCGGACAGGTCGAAGACGGAGATCAGCCTGGCCTTGGCCATGGCGGTGTCGTCGGAGCCGCGGATCAGCTGGATGACCTCGTCGATGTCGAGAATCGCCACGAGCAGCCCCTCGACGAGGTGCAGCCGCTCACGGCGCCGGCGCAGCCGGTACTCGGTGCGCCGCCGTACCACGCCGATCCGGAAGTCGACGTAGGTGCGCAGCAGCTGCTTCAGGCCCAGGGTGCGCGGCTGGCCGTCGACCAGGGCGACGTTGTTGATGCCGAAGGAGTCCTCCATCGGGGTGAGCCGGTAGAGCTGCTCGAGCACGGCATCGGGGTTGAACCCGTTCTTGACCTCGAAGACCAGGCGCAGCCCGTGCTTGCGGTCGGTGAGGTCCTTGACGTCGCTGATGCCCTGCAGCTTCTTGGACTGCACCAGGGTCTTGACCCGCTCGATGACCTTCTCGGGCCCGATCAGGTAGGGCAGCTCGGTGACGACGATCCCCATCCGGCGCGGGGTGAGCTTCTCGACCCGGGCGGTGGCGCGGGTGCGGAACGAGCCGCGGCCGTTCAGGTAGGCGTCGCGGATGCCGTCGAGCCCGATGATCCGGCCGCCGCCGGGCAGGTCGGGGCCGGGCACGAACTTCATCAGGTCGTCGAGCGAGCAGTCCGGGTGGGCGATCAGGTGCCGGGCGGCGCCGATCACCTCGACCAGGTTGTGGGGGGCCATGTTGGTGGCCATGCCGACCGCGATGCCGGAGGCGCCGTTGACGAGCAGGTTGGGGTAGGCGGCCGGCAGCACCCCGGGCTGGGTGAGGGAGTCGTCGTAGTTGGGGACGAAGTCGACGGTGTCCTCGTCGAGCCCCGCCACCATGAGCAGCGCGGCCGGTGCCATCCGCGCCTCGGTGTAGCGCGAGGCGGCCGGGCCGTCGTCGAGCGAGCCGAAGTTGCCGTGGCCGTCGACCAGCGGCAGGCGCATCGTGAACGGCTGCGCCATGCGTACCAGCGCGTCGTAGATCGCCTGGTCGCCGTGCGGGTGGTACTTGCCCATGACCTCGCCGACGACCCGGCTCGACTTCACGTGCGGGCGGTCCGGGCGCAGCCCGAGCTCGCTCATGCCGTACAGGATCCGGCGCTGCACGGGCTTGAGGCCGTCTCGGGCGTCGGGCAGGGCCCGCGAGTAGATGACGCTGTAGGAGTACTCGAGGAAGGCGCTGCGCATCTCCTCCTCGACGTCGATGTCGACGATCCGCTCGGTGAAGTCGTCGGCGGGAGGGGGCGTGCTGCTGCGCTTGGCCATCGGGTGGGGCTCGGCTCCGGGTCGCTCAGGGTCGCGAGGATGCCGCGACGGGGGTCGGCACCATCCTCACAAACGCGGTTGCCGCATCACCTACGACACTCCGTGGGTCCCGAAGCGCCCCACGTGCAGCACGTCGCCGAGCGGGCGGCGAGGGCGGGTGAGCGGCGAGCCGGAGACGCGCTCGGCCTCGCGACCGAGCGCGACGACGCCCACGATGCGGCGGTCGGCCGGGATGCCGTGCGCCTCGTGCACCGCGTCGCGCTGCTCCACCGGCACGCCGAAGAACAGTGCGCCCAGGCCGGCATCCTCGGCGGCGAGCAGCAGGACCATCGCCGCCATCGCGACGTCGGTGTCCCAGTAGGGCACGGGCCAGCGGTCGGTCGACCGGTCGGTCCAGCCCTTGTCGGGCTGGGCGTAGCGGTCGAGGTAGGTCTGCGGGTCGCTGAGGCAGAGCACCAGGGCGGGCGCCGAGGAGACGCCGCGGGTCCAGGCGTCGGGCGGGTTGCCGTCGTCGACGGCCGCCCAGAACCTGTCCCGGTCGGCCGGGGGGAGCAGGGCCACGACGGCCCAGCCCTGGCTGAAGCCGGCGCTCGGGGCACGCACGGCCAGCCGCACCAGGTCGCGCACCACCTCGGCGGACACCGGGGCGGCCGGGTCGAAACGGCGCACCATGCGGCGGTGCAGGACGGCGTCGCGGAGCTCCACGAGCCCCAGTGTGCCCGCCGTCGCCGCGGGCCGGCAGCCCGGCAGGTCCGCCCACCGTGAGCCTTCACGGGCCGGTTCCGGGGGATGGCACGATGGGGCCCATGGAGGACGAGCCGCTCCCGCCCGGCTACCCGGTGGAGTGGGAGGCCGACGTCGTCCTGCGCGACGGCACGGTCGCCCACGTGCGGCCGATCTGCCCGGCCGACGGCGACGGCATCCGGCGCTTCCACGCCGCGCAGTCCGCCGAGTCGATCTACCTGCGCTTCTTCGCGCCGCTGCGCCAGCTGAGCGACGCCGACGTGTTGCGGTTCACGCACGTCGACTACGCCGACCGGGTCGCCCTGGTCGCCACGATGCGCGAGGAGATCATCGGGATCGGCCGGTACGACCGGATCGACGCGCGCAGCGCCGAGGTCGCCTTCAACATCAGCGACCACTTCCAGGGCAAGGGCATCGGCTCGGTGCTGCTCGAGCACCTGGCCGCCATCGCGCAGGAGTTCGGCATCTCCCGGTTCACCGCCGAGGTGCTGCCGCAGAACCGCAAGATGCTCTCGGTGTTCGCCGACGCCGGCTACGACGTCAAGCGGCACATCGAGGACGGCGTGGTCGAGGTGGGCTTCGACATCGAGCCGACCGACTCCTCCAAGGCCGTGGCGATGTCGCGCGAGCACCGCGCCGAGGCCCTCAGCGTGCGCTCCATCCTGACCCCGCGAACCATCGCGGTGATCGGCGCCAGCCGGCGCCGCAACTCGATCGGCAGCCAGCTGCTCGACCGGCTGGTCGAGGCCGGCTTCACCGGCAGCATCCACCCGGTCAACCCCAACGTGCGCACGCTGCGGCGCCGCACCGCCTACCCCTCGGTGGCCGCCGTGCCGGGCAAGGTGGACCTCGCGGTGGTCGCCGTGCCGGCCCACGCGGTGCTCGAGGTCGTCGACGAGTGCGCCGAGGCCGGGGTGAAGTCGCTGCTCGTGGTGTCGTCGGGCTTCGCGGAGGAGGGCCGTGCCGGCGAGCGGCTGCAGGCCGAGCTGCTGCGCCGCGCGCGCCCCGCCGGCCTGCGCGTGGTCGGGCCCAACTCGTTCGGGCTGATCAACAACGACCCGGCCGTGCGGCTCAACGCCTCGCTGGCCCCCACCCTGCCGCCGCACGGCCAGCTGGGCCTGTTCGCCCAGTCGGGCGCACTCGGCATCGCGGTGCTCGCCTCGGCGGCGCGGCGAAACCTGGGGATCTCCACGTTCGGGTCGGCCGGCAACCGGGTCGACGTCTCGGGCAACGACTTCATGCAGTACTGGATCGACGACGACTCCACCACCGCCGTCGGCCTCTACCTGGAGTCGATGGGCAACCCGCGCAAGTTCTCGCGGGTCGCCCGCAACCTCGCGCTGATCAAGCCGGTCATCGTCGTGAAGTCGGGCGTCTCCGCGTTCGGCGTGCCACCGGGCCACCGGGTGCGCAAGACCAAGGCCCGCCCCGAGGTGTTCTCCGCGATGCTCAAGCAGGCCGGCGTGATGCGCGTCGAGAACGTGCACCAGCTCTTCGACATCGCCCAGCTCGTCGCGCACCAACCGCTGCCCGCGGGCGACCGGGTGGCGGTGGTGGGCAACTCCACGGCGCTGGGCACCCTCACCGCCGACGCCTGCACGAGCTGGGGGCTCACGGTGTCGCACGGCCCGGTCTCGCTGCCCACCGACGCCACGGCCGCGCAGTTCCGCACGGCCCTGGCGGCCGCCTTCGCCGACCCCAGGGTCGACTCGGTGCTCACCTGCTTCATCCCCCCACTGATCACCAATGACGAGGACGTCGCCGCGGCAGTGCGAGACGCAGCGGACGGCTCCCCGAAGCCTTGTGCTGCAACCTTCCTCGGCATGCGCGGCGTCGACGACGGGCACGCGTCGGTCACCGGCACGGGGGGCTCGACCCGCGCCATTCCCATCTACGCGATGCCCGAGGACGCCGTTCGTGCGCTGGCGGCGGCCACCCGCTACGGCCAGTGGCGGGCCAAGGACCACGGCACGCCGGTGGCCCCCGCGGGCATCAACCGACGCATCGCCGAGGACGTCGTGCACACCGTCCTCTCCGTCGACCCCAAGGGCCGCCGGCTCACGCACGACGAGGCGTCAGCGCTGCTGCAGGCGTACGGCATCGACGTCTGGGGCAAGGAGGAGGCGCGCACGGCCGACGAGGCGGTGGCCGCCGCCGAGCGGGTCGGCTACCCGGTGGTGCTGAAGTCGACGGCCCCGATGCTGCGCCACCAGGGCGGCGTCGGCTCGGTGCGGGTCGACCTGCGCGCCGAGGAGTCGGTGCGCGACGCGTGGGAGTCGCTCACCGAGCGGCTCGCCCCGCTCGACGCCGACCGCCTCGTGGTGCAGAAGATGGCGACCCCGGGGGTGCCGTGCGTCATCACCTCCGACGAGGACCCGCTCTTCGGCCCGGTCATCGGGTTCAGCGTGGCCGGCATGCCGACCGAGCTGCTCGGCGACATCGCCTACCGCATCCCGCCGCTCACCGACGTCACCGTGAGCGAGCTCATCTCCTCGGTCAAGGCGGCCCCGGTGCTGCACGGCCACCGGGGCGCCACGCCCGTGCACCGGGCGGCCCTGGCCGACCTCATCGCCCGGGTGTCCGTGCTCGCCGACGACCTCGCGGAGGTCGCGTCCCTGAAGCTCAACCCGGTCAACGCCCACCCCGCGGGCGTGGAGGTGCTCGGGGCGGAGATCGTGCTGGCGCCGGCACCCCGCCGGGCCGACCCGGGGCGCCGCTCCCTCACGTAGGAGCGGCACGCGCGAGGCGCTGACGGCGGGGACGGGCACAATGGTGCCCATGAGCAGTGCCTCCGACGCCCCAGTCCTCCCCGCGGAGCTCACCGACGCCATCGTCAGGGCCGGCTACTACCCGGCACTGGTCGCCGACGTCGTCGCCGCGGCCCTGGTGCGTGAGCCCATCGAGAACCACCTCGTGCACCTCGAGACGACGTTCGACCGCGACGTGGTGCGCCGCCACATCACCGTGCTGGTGCTCACTCCCACCCGGCTGCTGATCGCGCACGCCGACGACCACGCCGACGAGCCGCCGGCGCCGCAGGACGTCGCGACCGCCACGACCGAGTCGATCCCGCTCTCGGCGGTGCGCGGCGTCATGCTCACCCACGTGGTCGAGAACCCCTCCACCTACGTGCCGGGCAGCCTGGGTCGCGAGCTCTCGCTCACGCTTGGTTGGGGCACGGTCGCGCGGCTCGACCTCGTGCCGGCATCGTGCGCCGACCCCGAGTGCGACGCCGACCACGGTTACGAGGGCACCATCACCGGCGACGACATCGCGCTGCGCATCTCCGCGGCCGCCGACGGCGACGACGCGCTCTCGCAGGCGCTCGGCTTCGCCCGTGACCTGTCCGCCGCCATCGGCCAGGGCTGAGCAGACCTCGATGCCGCCCACCGGCGACCCGTCGGCGAGCCCGCCGGTGGGCACCGGCCCCGCGCTCGCCGACGTGCTCCCCAGCGTCGCCCGCAGCCTCGGCGTGGCCTGGGGCGGTGGAGCCGGCCGGGCCCAGCCGGGGTTCGACCTGCCGCCCACGCGGCGGGCGGTCACCGTGCTCGTCGACGGGCTCGGTCACGACCTGCTGGTGCGCCGTGCCGGGCACGCGCCCTGGCTGCGGTCGCACCTGGGCACCACGCACCGGGTGGCCAGCGGCTTCCCCTCCACCACGGCGACGTCGACGGGCACCTTCGGCACCGGCCTGGCGGCCGGGGTGCACGGACTGCTCGGTTACGAGGTGCTGGTGCCGGGGGCCGACCGGCTGCTCAACCAGCTGTCCTGGGAGGACGGCCCCGACCCGCGCACCTGGCAGCCGCACCCGACGGTCTTCGAGGCGGTCTCCGCGGCCGGGGTCGAGGTCGCACGGGTCGGTCCGGCCTACTTCGACGGCTCCGGCCTGACCAACGCCGCCATCCGGGGTGGCCGCTTCGTCGCCGCCGCCAGCCTGGCGCAGCGGGTGGACGCCACCCTGGCGGCGGTGCGGTCGGCGCCGCGCGCGCTGGTGCACCTCTACTGGGGCGAGCTCGACAAGATCGGCCACGTGCACGGCTGCGACTCCTGGCAGTGGGGTGACGAGCTCGAGGCGATCGACCGCGAGCTGGCGCGGCTCGCCGCACGGCTTCCCGACGACTGCTCGCTCACCGTCACGGCCGACCACGGGATGGTCGACTCCCCGCACGAGCTGCGGCTCGATGTGGCTCACGAGCCTCTCCTGGCGGCGGGGGTGCGCCACCTCACCAACGAGGCACGGGCTCCGCAGCTCTACGTCGAGCCGGGGGCACGCGACGACGTGCTCGCCGCGTGGTCCGAGGTGCTGGGCGACCGGGGCATCGTGAGCACGCGCGAGGAGGCCGTCGCCGCAGGCTGGTTCGGGGCGGTCGCTCCCGGCAACCTGGCCCGGATCGGCGACGTCGTCGTCGCGATGCGCGGCCGCTTCGCCGTCGTCGACTCGCGGCGCGCCCGCCCCGAGCTGCTCGCCCTGCTCGGCCTGCACGGCTCCCTGAGCGACGACGAGGTGGCCGTTCCCGTGGTCCACGTGCCCGCGGCCCGCGTCGCCTAGGGTGTCCCCTCGTGGCGGATCTGGTCTTCTTCTCGGGAACGATGGACTGCGGCAAGTCGACCCTTGCCCTCCAGATGGACCACAACAACGCCGTCCGCGGCCGCCAGGGGCTGATCTTCACCAAGCTCGACCGGATGGGCGAGTCGGTGCTGTCCTCGCGGCTGGGGCTGTCGACCCCGGCGATCGAGGTCGCCGACGACCTCGACTTCTGGGACGAGGTGGTCGAGCGGCTCACCGCCGGGGCCCGGGTCGACTACCTCATCTGTGACGAGGCGCAGTTCTACACGCCGGCGCAGGTCGAGCAGCTGGCCCGGGTGGTCGACGAGCTCGACATCGACGTGCACGCCTTCGGCATCACCGCCGACTTCCGCACCGAGCTGTTTCCCGGCTCGCGGCGGCTGATCGAGCTCGCCGACCGGGTGCAGCTGCTGCAGGTCGAAGCGCTGTGCTGGTGCGGCCGCAAGGCGACCCACAACGCCCGGATCGTCGACGGCGTGATGGTGGTCGAGGGGGAGCAGGTGGTCGTCGGCGACACCGCCGCGGCGAGCACCGGCCTCGTCGAGTACGAGGTGCTCTGCCGGCGGCACTACATGCGGCGGATGAACAGCTCGGCCGCGCGGGCCGCGTCACCGTCGCCCGACACCCTGCCGTTCGACCTCGACGTCTGCCCGGTGCCGCCCCGCCCCTGAGCACGCCGCCTCGGGCTCACAGGCCGAGGTGCATCCGGATGCCGGGCCCGAGCTCGGTGGCGACCTCGCCGACGCGCTCGAACCCGACCTGCGCGTAGAACCGGGCCGCGTGGGGGTTGCCGCTCACCTCGAGGCGGGTGGCGCCCTCGCTACGGGCGCGCGACACGGCATCCGCCACGAGTGCGGCGCCGATGCCGCGGCGCTGCGCCTCGGGGTCGACGAACAGGTCCTCCAGCTCTCGGACCGGGCCGTCGCCGAGCACGGTGGCGAACCCGGCCACCGTGCCGTCGCCCAGGACGGCCACCCGGGTGCGACCCGCGAGCACTGCGGTGTCGGGCAGCACCAGCACCTCGGGGTGGGCGAGCAGCATCTCGGCGTCGCCCGGGTTGCCGAGCGAGGCCCGCCGGAAGATGTCGCGAAGCACCGGCAGGTCGTCGGCGACCGCGGTGCGCAGGTGCACCACTCGACCTGTCAGCCGGAGCCGCCGCCGCGGGTGCCGAAGACGATGTCGTCCCAGCTCGGCACGCTCGGTCGACCCTTGCGCGCGGGCGCCGACCGGGGCGGCGCGGCGTCGTCGGGCTGGTCGGCGTCGTCGGCGCCCTCCGTCGCCGCAACGACGGGTGCGGGGGGCTCGGCGGTGTCGTCGTCGTGGTCCGGCCAGCCGCCGACCAGCTCGTCGGCATCGGGGCCGTCCACCGGCTCCTCGAGGTGGGCCGAGGCAGGGTTTCGCCCGCGCGCCGCGGGGGGCGGCGGCGCGTCGGAGACGTCGGTGGCGAGGTCCTCGATGGGGAGGGCGTCGGCGCGGGGGCGATCGTCGCCGGGCGTGCTCGAGGGGGAGGGGCGGCGGCGCCGGCGACCGCGGGTGGAGTGCTCGCGCATCGCCGCCATCAGGTCGATCGGCTCCTGCGGGGCTCGCTGCTGCACGGCGTGCTCGACCCCACCGTCGGCGTCGATGTCGTAGACGCCGGAGTCGCCGTTCTGACCGGCCCGGTGCGGGGTCGGGATCGCGTCGGGCGCCGCCTCCTCGCTGAGCCAGCGCGCCTCGTCGTTGGTGGCGGCCACCGAACCGCCCAGCGGCTCGTAGCGCCAGGTGGCGGTGCGTTGCCGCCCACCGGCGGCGAAGGTCAGGCTCAGCTGCCACACCCCCTCGTCGTCACGGGCGGAGTCCCACTCGACGTCGTCACGGTCGACCCCACGGTCGCGCAGCCGCTCGGCGACCCGCTCCGCAAGGGTCACCGGGCCGGACCCCTGACTGCCGACGGCGCACTTCTGGGCGACCTGGGCGACGTGCTCGCGCTCGGCGAGCACGGGCCCCTCGAAGCGGCGCACCTTGTCGACGGTCCACCCGGCGCGGTCGGCGACCTCCTCGGCCGACAGCCCCCGGCGGATCAGCGCCTGCACCTCGCGGGGCCGCAGCCCGCCCTCGATCTCGATCTGCAGCTGGCCCAGACGGGGCCGGTCGCGCCGGGCCGCCGCGCGCAGCGCCTCGTCGAGGGTGAGGCGGTAGCGGCCGCCGTCGGCGTCCGCGAGCAGGAGGTGGTGGCCGTCCTCGTGGACGCCGATGAGGCGAAGGTCCTGCATGTCGGGCTCCCGGTGTTGCTCGTCGTCGGGACGACTGTGCCATCCCGGGCGGCTCGGTGACGCATCCCACGCCGGGAGCCCGACAAATGCCCGCATACGCTGTGCCCATGTCTGATGCCGCGGCTGCGCTCGCCCCCTACGACGTCGTGCTGCTCGGTTCCTTCGGGGGCCCCGAGGCCCCGGAGGAGGTCGTTCCCTTCCTGCGCCGGGTCACCGCCGGCCGGGGCATCCCCGACGCCCGGCTCGAGGCCGTGGGCGAGCACTACTACGCCCGCGGCGGCCGCAGCCCGATCAACGACCTCAACCGCGAGCTGCTCGCGGGCCTGCGGGCCGAGCTCGACCGGCGCGGCATCGCCACGCCGCTGCTCTGGGGCAACCGCAACTCGGAGCCGTTCTTCGCCGACGCCCTGCACGAGGCGCTCGACCTCGGCGCGACCCGGGTGGTCACGCTGCTCACCAGCGCCTTCTCGTGCTACTCGTCCTGCCGGCAGTACCGCGAGGACCTGGCGGCCGCCGTCGAGGCCGTGGGCCCCGCGGCCGACGGGCTGGTCATCGACAAGGTGCGCCCGTATGCCGTGCACCCGGCGGTGGGGCGGTCCTGGCTGCGCGCGCTCGTCGCGTCGGTGGTCGCACTGCCCGACCCGGCATCCGCGCACCTGCTGTTCGTCACGCACTCGGTGCCCCACGCGATGGACGACACCTCCGGGCCCGGCGACGGCGAGGGCAACCTCTACTCCGACCAGCACCTGCGGCTGGCGCACCGGCTCACCGACGAGCTGAACCGCGAGCTCGGGCTCGAGCTGCCGAGCGAGGTGGTGTTCTGCTCGCGCTCCGGGCCGCCCCAGCAGCCGTGGCTCGAGCCCGACGTCAACGACCGCATCGAGGAGCTCGCCGCCCAGGGGGGCGTCACCGTGGTGTGCGCACCGATCGGGTTCATCTCCGACCACATGGAGGTCGTGCACGACCTCGACACCGAGGCCGCCGAGACGGCGCAGCGGGTCGGGGTGCCCTTCGTCCGGGTGCCGACGCCGGGCACCGACGAGCTCTTCGTCGAGGGCCTGGTCGACCTGCTTCTCGAGCGAGCCGCCGAGGCCCGCGGCGAGGTGGTGATGCACGAGACCTGGCTCCCCGGCGACGTGCGCCCCTCGGTCTGCGCGCCCGGCTGCTGCCCGAACCTGCGGGCCGCGAAGCCGGCGCTCTGCGGCAGCGACTGATGGCGGGGGAATCCGCGCTGCCCGACGGAGCCGACCTCGCCGAGCTCGAGGCGGTCGCCTGCCGGGTGGCACAGGCCGCCGGGCGGCTCGTCGTCGACGAGCGCCCCACCGACCTGCGGGTGGTGACCAAGTCGAGCGACACCGACCCGGTCACCGTCATGGACCAGCGCAGCCAGGAGCTGATCCTGCGGCTGCTCGGGCAGGAGCGTCCCGACGACGCGGTCATGGGGGAGGAGGAGGGCAGCACCACGGGCACCAGCGGGCTCACCTGGGTGGTCGACCCGATCGACGGCACGGTCAACTACCTCTACGGCATCCCGGCGTATGCCGTGTCGGTCGCGGTCGTCACCGGCGACCCCACCCGGCCGGGCTCCTGGGAGTCGGTGGCCGGGGCGGTGCTCAACCCCGAGACCGGCGAGCTGTTCCACGCGCACCGCGGCGGTGGCGCGCGGCTCACCACCGCCGGCGGCTCACGTCTGCTCCGGGCCACCGAGGCCACCGACCTGGCCGTGGCGCTGGTGGGCACCGGCTTCGGCTATGCGGCCTCGACCCGCGCCCGTCAGGCCGCGCTGCTCGTGGACCTGCTGCCGCAGGTGCGCGACATCCGCCGGCACGGCGGTGCGGCACTCGACCTGTGCGGGCTGGCGGCCGGCCGGCTCGACGCCTACTACGAGACGGCGCTCAACCCCTGGGACCGGGCGGCGGGGGAGCTCGTGGCGCGCGAGGCCGGTGCGGTGCTCGGCGGGCCGGTCGACGAGGTGCCCACCCGTGACCTGGTGTGGGGCGCGGCGCCGGGGCTGGCCGAGGCGTTCGGCGCTCTGGTGCGCGAGCTGTCCGCGCGGCACGTCGGGCCGATGGACTGACCTGTTCTGCGCGCCCGGGCGGAGCTCGGGCGGAGCTCGCGCGAACCTCGCATCGCAGCCGGGTGCCGGCTGGACGGCATCCGTACGGCATCCGAACGGCACCCGCACGGCGGCTGGAACCCGGCTGGGCGCGCCCAGCGCGACACCCCGAAGTCACCACCCGCTGGACCCCGCGTGGCGCCGCGCGTCGCGATGGTGCACAATCACGGCGCACGGCGAACCTTGCGGGCACAAACGGGGGCATCCCTGCGTTGTCAGGGCCGGGTCATACGACGAAGGGTGGACACAGCACATGGCAACCGACTACGACGCACCGCGCAAGACCGACGACGAGCTGTCCGAGGACTCCATCGAGGAGCTCAAGAGCCGTCGCGTCGACAAGCGCGCCTCGAGCGTCGACGTCGACGAGACGGAGCAGGCGGAGGGCTTCGAGCTTCCGGGGGCGGACCTGTCCGGCGAGGAGCTCTCGGTGCGGGTGCTCCCGCGCCAGGCCGACGAGTTCACGTGCTCCAGGTGCTTCCTGGTGCACCACCGCAGCCAGCTCGCCAGCGAGAAGTCCGGCGTCCTGGTCTGCCGGGAGTGCGCCGCCTGAGCAGCTCGCTCGACGCACGCAACACCGCAGTGACCGCCGCCGCCCGCGTTCCCGTCGCAGTCCGCCGACTGCACCCGGACGCGGGCGTTCCGGCGTACAGCACCGACGGGGATGCCGGCGCCGACCTCACCAGCGTGGCGGAGGTGACGCTCGCTCCGGGGGAGCGCGCGCTGGTGCCGACCGGCATCGCGGTGGCGCTGCCGCCGGGCACCGTTGGGCTGGTGCACCCGCGCTCCGGGCTGGCGGCCCGGCACGGCATCACGGTGGTCAACGCCCCGGGAACGGTCGACTCCGGCTACCGCGGCGAGATCCTGGTCAACCTGGTCAACCTCGACCTACGGGAGCCGTTCACGGTGCGGGTCGGTGACCGGATCGCGCAGCTCGTCGTGCAGCACTACCTGCACGCCGACTTCGACGACGTGGATTCGCTTCCGGACAGCGCCCGGGGGGAGACTGGTCACGGGTCCACCGGTGGGTTCGGCCTCGCCGACCCCCGCTGAGCCGCAGCACCCAGACCACACCGAGGACGACCCAGACGTGAGCATCTTCAAGAGATCCAAGGCCTCCGACCGACCGGCCCCCGCCGACCCGGACGTCGAGCCCGCGCACGACGACCCGGACGACGACGCCACCGAGGTCGAGGAGGCGCCCGCGCTGCTGGTCGACCGCTCCGACGGTCCCTTCGACGTCACCGAGGTGGACGGTCGTGGGGGCCGGGTCGACCTCGGCGCGCTGTGGATGCGCGGCGTGCCCGGCATGGAGCTGCGCCTCGAGATCGACCAGGCGACCCAGCTCGTCAACGCCGCGACCGCCGTCATCGACGACTCCGCCCTCCAGGTGCAGGCGTTCGCCGCCCCGCGCTCCGGGTCGCTCTGGGACGAGATCCGGGCCGAGATCGCGGCCGCCGTCGAGAGCTCGGGCGGCACCGCCGAGGAGCACGTCGGTTCGCTCGGTGCCGAGCTGCGCACCCGGATGCCGTCCGCCGGCCCGGATGGCCGCACCGTCTTCGCCCCGGCCACGTTCCTCGGGGTCGACGGTCCGCGCTGGTTCCTGCGTGGTGTGCTCTCGGGCCGCGCCGCCATCGACGAGTCCGCCGCCGCGCCGCTCGTCGAGGTCTTCAAGGGGGCCGTCGTGGTCCGCGGCACCGACCCGATGGCGCCGCGCGAGCTGCTGCCGCTGGCGCTGCCCCGCGATGCGGAGGCCGCTGCTGCGGCCGAGACCGCGGCGCTTGACGCGCAGGACGAGGAGGAGCGCACCTCCCTCGACCCGTTCCAGCGCGGCCCAGAGATCACGGAGGTGCGCTGATGGGCCTGCGTGAGCGGCTGCACGACCTGACCAAGACCCCCACGGAGGACCAGGCCGAGTCGCTGCGCGAGCAGTCAGAGACGGCCGGGGGCGACGACCTCACCGCGCTCGCGCTGCGGCATCCGGCCACGGTCTGTGGCACGGTGCGCACCGTGACGCTGCCCGCCCGGCGCAGTGTGCCGGCGCTCGTGGCCGAGGTCTGGGACGGCAACGGGTCGGTCAACCTGGTCTGGGTCGGTCGCCGCATGATCGGCGGCATCGAGCCGGGGGTGTTCCTCCGGGCTCGCGGACGCGTCACCTCGGTGCGAGGCACCCCGACGATCTTCAACCCGTCCTACGAGATCGTTCCCAAGTGACCGACGAGCCCGACGCGGTGCTGTCCGCGCCGACGCCCGACTCGGTCGAGGCGCTCATCCGGCACCGACTGTCCACCGCGCTGGGCGGCTGGCGGGGGTCCGTCGAGACCGCCCTGCCCACGGTGGTGTTCGTCGTGTTCTGGACCTGGCAGCAGGACGTCAAGGTCGCAGCGGGCGCCGCGCTCGCGGTGGCGGTCGTCCTGGCCCTGGTGCGGGTCGTGCAGCACTCCTCGCTCTCGCACGTCGCCGGGGCGGTGTTCGCGACGGCGATCGCCGCGTTCTTCGCGGTGCGGTCAGGGCGCGCCGAGGCCGCCTTCCTGCCCGGCATCCTGACCAACGCCGCCTTCCTCGTGCTGACCCTCGTCTCGGTGGTGACGCGGTGGCCGGCCATCGGGTTCATCGTGGGGGCCGGTGACCCACGCGCGCAGGAGGACCCGTTCGCCTGGCGGCGCGACCGCGGGATGGTTCGGGTGTGCACCCGGCTCACCTGGGTGCTGATCGGGGTCTACGCGGTGCGGCTGCTCATCATGGTGCCGCTCTACCTGGCGGCAGAGGTGGCGTGGCTCGGCGTGGCGAAGATCGCCCTCGGGTGGCCGCTGTGGGTGGCGTCGCTCGCCGTGATGGGGTGGATGCTGCTGTCGGGGCACACGCCGTTGGAGCCGGGGCGGGGGCCGGGGGCGGAGGCTTCGGAAGACGCCGAGGGCGCCGAGGACAACGTCTGACTGGCTGAGGGTCAGGCTGAATCGCGCTGGGCTGGACGGGAGCTCGAGCTCCAACGCCCCGAACGGGTGGTCCGCTCCAAGCCCGCTCAGAGGTCGGGTGGGGCCGTTCTGCCTTGGCGAACGAGGGG
>JBJMHU010000110.1:0-9829 GCA_045807225.1 Ornithinibacter sp.
CACCGTCGAGGAGGAGCTGGCGTACGGCATGGAGCAGCTCGGGCTGCCGACCTCCACCATGCGCAAGCGCGTCGAGGAGACCCTCGACCTGCTCGGCATCGCCGAGCTGCGCGACGTGCCGCTGCGCGAGCTGTCAGGCGGCCAGCAGCAGCGGGTCGCGATCGGCTCGGTGCTCACGGCCCACCCACGCGTGATCCTGCTCGACGAGCCGACCTCCGCCCTCGACCCCACCGGCGCCGAGGAGGTGCTCGCCACCATCACCCGGCTCGTTCATGACCTCGCGGTCACGGTGGTGGTCGCCGAGCACCGCGTGGAGCGGGTGCTGCACTACGCCGACACCGTCGTGCACGTGTCGCGGTCGGGCGAGGTGCGCTCGGGGCCGCCCTCCGAGCTGATGGTGGACAGCGACATCGCACCTCCGGTGGTCGAGCTGGGCCGATATGCCGGGTGGTCGCCCCTGCCCCTGTCCGTGCGCGACGCCCGACGAGCCGCCAGCGGCCTGCGCACCCGCCTCCAGGCGACCTTGAGCCCGACCGAAGATCGCCCAATAGGTCAGAGTTCGCACACAGCTCCGGGACAAGATCGACCAATAGGTCAGAGTTCGCACGCAGGTCCGGGACAAGATCGACCAATAGGTCGAAGTTCGCACACAGTGCCGGGACAAGATCGACCAATTGGTCATAGTTGGCACACGTCGGATGCCGCTGACGGCGCCGGCGCCACCGTGCTGTCCGCCCGCGACGTCGTGGTGCGCTACCCCGGCGACGTGCTGGCCGTTGCCGGCGTCGACCTCGACCTGCACGCCGGGCAGGTCACCGCCGTGATGGGGCGAAACGGGTGCGGCAAGTCCTCGCTGCTCTGGGCGTTGCAGGGCAGCGGCATCCTCACCTCCGGCACGGTGCGTGCCGCCCGCCCGCCGGCCGGCAGCGCGACGAACGGCCCGGCATCCGGGCTGGTGGACCCGCAGAAGCTCGGCGCCGGGGAGCGGCGCTCGCTGGTCGGGCTGGTGCCGCAGACCGCCGCCGACCTGCTGTACCTCGAGACCGTCGGCGCCGAGTGCCAGCAGGCCGACCGCGAGAGCGGCGTGCCGAACGGCACCTGCGGGCGGCTGCTCGAGGCGGTGGCCCCCGGCATCCCGGCCGAGCAGCACCCGCGTGACCTGTCCGAAGGGCAGAAGCTGGCCCTCGTGCTGGCCGTGCAGCTGACCGCCGACCCGCCGCTGCTGCTGCTCGACGAGCCCACTCGCGGCCTGGACCCCACGGCCAAGGCGGCCCTCAGCGAGGTGCTGCGCCACCTGGCCGAGCGCGGACGCTCGGTGGTGGTGTCGACCCACGACGTGGAGTTCGTCGCCGAGGTGGCCGACCGGGTCGTCGTCATGGCGGCGGGCGAGGTGGTGGCCGACGGGCCGACCACCGAGGTGGTCGTGTCCTCCCCCGCCTTCGCCCCTCAGGTCTCGAAGGTGACTGCGCCGGGCCCGTGGCTGACCGTCGAGGACGTGCGGGAGGCGCTCGCGGTGGCGGCGTCATGAGGGCGCGCACCCGGGCCCTACGGCTTCGGCCGCGCTCGTTCGCCGCCGTCACCATCGTCTCGGTCGCCGGACTGGTCGCGTTCTGCTGGCCGCTGCTGATCTCGCCCGACTCGGGCCTGGCGCACGGCACCGACGCCCCGCTGGTCTTCGCGCTCGTGCTGCCGCTGCTGCTCGCCGTGGTGCTCGCCGAGATGAGCGAGGGCGGCATGGACGTCAAGGCCGTCGCGATGCTCGGCGTGCTCGCCGCCATCGGAGCCGCCCTGCGACCCCTCGGCGCGGGCACCGCCGGGCTCGAGACCGTCTTCTTCCTGCTGGTGCTGGGTGGCCGGGTGTTCGGTGCCGGGTTCGGCTTCGTGCTCGGGGCGACGACCCTGTTCGCCAGCGCGCTGGTGACCGGTGGTGTCGGCCCGTGGCTGCCGTTCCAGATGCTGGGGGCCGCCTGGGTCGGCTGGGGTGCCGGCATGCTGCCGCCGCTGCGCGGGCGCGCGGAGGTGCTCATGCTCGCGGCCTACGGTGCGGTATCCGGCCTGCTCTACGGCCTGCTGCTCAACCTGTCGTTCTGGCCGTTCACGACCGGGATGAGCGGCGACCTGTCGTTCGTCGCCGGCGCACCGGTGCTCGACAACCTCCACCGGTTCCTCGTCTTCACCCTCGCCACGAGCCTGGGCTGGGACATCGGGCGCGCCATCACCACCGCGGTGCTCGTGCTGGTCACCGGCAAGGCGGTGCTCGGGGCGCTGCGCCGGGCCGCCCGCCGGGCTGCATTCGAGGAACCGGTCACCTTCGAGACGCCCCCGGACCCGGCGTCGGCGAGCTCGGCCGACATGGCACCATCGAGGCCATGAGCAACCTCGAGCTGGGCCGCAGCACCGGCTGGCTGAGCCGTGAAGAGCTGGACTTCGCGCGCGAGAAGCTGCCGATCCTCTACGTCGATGCCGTGCCGGCGCGGGTCGACGACCGCGGCGCGGTGCTCGCCGTCGGGGTGCTCCTGCGGCTCGGCGAGGACGGCGGCGTCTGCCGTGAGCTGGTGTCCGGGCGGGTGCTGCACCACGAGCGGGTCCGCGACGCGCTGCTGCGCAACATCGAGAAGGACCTCGGCCCGATGGCGCTGCCCCGGGTGCCGGCCAGCCCCCAGCCGTTCACCGTGGCCGAGTACTTCCCGACGCCGGGCGTCACCCCGTTCCACGACCCGCGCCAGCACGCCGTGTCCCTGGCGTTCGTCGTGCCGGTGGCTGGAGACTGCGCGCCCCAGAACGACGCGCTCGACCTCACCTGGCTGACGCCCGACCAGGCCCTCGACCCCGGCATCCAGGCAGAGATGGAGCGTGGCCACGGCGTGCTGCTGCGCCAGGCCCTGGCCCACCTCGGCCACCCGGTGTGATCCTGCGTCAGGGCAGCGCGGCGAGCTCCTCGAGCTAGGCATCGATCGTGCCCAGCCCGGTGGGGGCACGGCGCCCATCGACCTTGGTGTCCTGATCGTCCCAGGCGGCCGCCAGCTCGTCCGGCGTTCGCCGGTCCCGGCCGGCGCCGCCGATGTGGGCGTCGACGAGCCCGCCGAGGGTCCGGATGCCGTGCCGGTGCTGCTCGCGCTCGCGGCTCCTCGGTCGCCCCGCCATGCACCGTGCCACCGATCGGGACGACTCCGCGACCGTGACGACGGCGGTGGAGCGCTGGTGGACCCGAGGGTGCACGCCACGGCCGCTACCCACCTCTGGAGCATGCCGGCCGGGCACAATCGATGGTGAGCAGACAGGCCGCGGGGGACGACGACGGGAGCGCGGGCGATGGCCAGGTTCATGACGATCGGCTACGGCGACGAGGCGGGCTACGAAGGCACCCCCGCCGAGGTGCGGGATGCCGCGCACGCGCACGACGCGCAGCTGGTGGCCGAGGGGGTCCAGATGGGCCGGGCCGGCTCACCCGTGCAGGTGCGCAACCACGACGCCGCCGGCGTGAGCACCCAGGAGGGTGCGTTCATGACGGCATCCCTGCCGGTCGCCGGGTTCGCGGTCATCGAGGCCGACACCCTGGCCGAGGCCGTCGAGATCGCGTCGCGCACCCCGTGCGCGGTGGCGCAGGGCGTCGTCGAGGTCTGGCCGCTCGACGACGGGGCCTGACAGCGGCGGCCGCGCGCGGCCCCCCGCCCGGCGTCATCCGCCCGGCATCATCCGCCCGGCGTCAGCCGGTGAACTTGTCCCGAGTACGGGTCATGTCGTGCAGGTCGGCGGCGTGCGCCTCCTCGGGCGTCGGTGCGGAGCCACCGAGCCGGGCCGGCTGGTAGACGAGGTCGTCGCCCGTCAGCGCCGGGTACGCGGCCTGCTGCACGTCGAGCTGCGCCTGCATCACGGCCTTGAGCCGCTCCGTCGCCGCCGTCACGTTGTCGCGGCGGCCGATCTCCATCGGCTCCCCGACGGTGATGCTGATCGGGATCCGCGCGCCCGGCCGCATGTGCTTGGGCCGGTTCTTCGTCCACACCCGCTGGGCGCCCCAGATGGTCGTCGGCAGCACCGGCACGCCGGCGACCTGCGCCATCTTGACCGCCCCGGGCTTGAACTCCTTGAGCTCGAAGGAGCGAGACATGGTCGCCTCGGGGAACACCCCGACGATCTCGCCGTCGCGCAGCGCCCGGATGGCGGCCGAGAACGCCTCGCCTCCCTTGTGCCGGTCGACGGGAATGTGCCGCATCCCCCGCATCAGGGGACCGGCCACCCGGTGGCCGAAGATGGACTTCTTCGCCATGAAGCGCACGTAGCGCCGGTTCGGCCAGGCCGGCAGGCCGGCATACGTGAAGTCGAGGTAGGACGTGTGGTTGATGGCCATGACCGCCCCGCCCGTGCGCGGGACGTGCTCCGCCCCCGTGATCGTGAATCGGGAGCCCTGCACGAAGAAGAGCGTCTTGGCGACGTAGATCACCGGCCGGTACACGGGGTCGTTCATGGTGCTCACCCTAGAGGCAGCGGCCGAACCCCGGTGAGCGGCAGCCTCCCGGTCTGGGATGATGTGCGCCATGACCGAGCACCTCACCTCCCTTCGCGCTGCCTCCGTTCCGGAGAGGCCGTCCCTCGACGGCCTCGAGGACAAGTGGGCCGCCGTATGGCAGGCCGAGGACACCTACGCCTTCGACCGGGAGGCGGCCCTGGCCGGCCCGCGCGAGGCCGTCTTCTCGATCGACACCCCGCCGCCCACGGCATCCGGCTCGCTGCACATGGGCCACGTCTTCAGCTACACGCACACCGACTGCATCGCGCGCTACAAGCGCATGGCGGGCTTCAACGTCTTCTACCCGATCGGGTGGGACGACAACGGCCTGCCCACCGAGAAGCGGGTGCAGAACTACTACGGCGTGCGCGGCGACGCGAGCCTGCCGCACGACCCGGCGTTCGAGCCGCCGTTCAAGGGCGACGCCAAGAGCACCAAGGCAGCCGACGAGGTGCCCATCTCGCGGCAGAACTTCATCGAGCTGTGCGACGAGCTGACCGTTCGCGACGAGGAGGCCTTCGAGTCCCTGTTCCGCCGCATCGGGCACAGCTACGACTGGTCGATCTCGTACCGCACCATCGACGACCACTCCCGGGCCACCGCCCAGCAGGCGTTCCTGCGCAACCTCGCCCGCGGCGAGGCCTACCAGGCCGAGGCTCCCGGCCTGTGGGACGTCACGTTCCAGACCGCGGTCGCCCAGGCCGAGCTCGAGGCGCGCGACTACCCGGGCCACTACCACCGCGTCGCCTTCCACGGCCCGACCGGCCCCGTGCACATCGAGACCACACGTCCCGAGCTGATCCCGAGCTGTGTGGCCCTGATCGCCCACCCGGATGACGAGCGCTACCAGCCGCTGTTCGGCACCACCGTCAGCACGCCGCTCTTCGGCGTCGAGGTGCCCGTGCTGGCGCACCCGGCCGCCGAGATGGACAAGGGCGCCGGCATCGCCATGTGCTGCACCTTCGGCGACCTCACCGACGTGCTGTGGTGGCGCGAGCTGCGGCTGCCCACCCGTTCGGTGATCACCCGTAGCGGCCGGCTGCAGACCGAGGTGCCCGAGTGGCTGGCCGACGGCCCGGGCGCCGGGCTCTACGCCGACGGCATCGCCGGCAGGACCGCCTTCGGCGCCCGGGCGGCCGTGGTCGACGCGCTGCGCGAGAGCGGCGACCTCGAGGGCGAGCCGACCCCGACCAAGCGGATGGCCAACTTCTACGAGCGCGGTGAGAAGCCCCTCGAGATCGTCACCTCACGCCAGTGGTACATCCGCAACGGCGGTCGCGACGCCGACCTCAACGCCGCGCTCATCGCCCGCGGCGAGCAGATCGACTTCCACCCGCCGTTCATGCGCAGCCGGTACGCCAACTGGGTGGGCGGCCTCAACGGCGACTGGCTGGTCTCCCGCCAGCGCTTCTTCGGCGTGCCGATCCCGGTCTGGTACCCCCTCGACGCCGACGGCGAGCCCGACTACTCCGCGCCCATCGTGCCCTCCGAGGCCGACCTCCCGGTCGACCCCGCCGCCAACCCGCCGGCCGGCTACACCGAGTCGCAGCGCGGCGTGCCCGGCGGCTTCGTCGGCGACCCCGACATCTTCGACACCTGGGCCACCTCCTCCCTGACCCCGCAGATCGCCGGCGGGTGGCGTGATGCCGCGGGCACCGGCACCGACCCGCTGTTCGAGAAGGTGTTTCCCATGGACCTGCGCGCGCAGGCCCACGACATCATCCGTACCTGGCTGTTCTCGACCGTGGTGCGCTCGCACTTCGAGTTCGGCTCCGTCCCCTGGACCGGCGCGGCGATCAGCGGATGGATCCTCGACCCCGACCGCAAGAAGATGGCCAAGTCGCGCGGCAACGTGGTCACCCCCGAGGACGTCCTCAAGGAGCACAGCGCCGATGCCGTGCGCTACTGGGCCGCGAGCGGGCGGCTGGGCACCGACGCCGCCTACGACACCGGGCAGATCAGGGTCGGCCGCCGACTGGCCATCAAGGTGCTCAACGCGAGCAAGTTCGCGCTGTCCTTCGGTGACGTGGAGGGCGACCTCGCTGCCCAGGTGAGCGAGCCGATCGACCTCTCGCTGCTCGCCGGGCTGCGCGACGTCGTGGCCCGCGCCACCGCCGGCTTCGAGGCGTGGGACTTCACCCGGGCGCTCGAGGTCACCGAGCAGTGGTTCTGGGCGTTCTGCGACGACTACCTCGAGCTGGTCAAGGACCGCGCCTACGGCGCCCAGGGGGATGCCGTCGCCGCCAGTGCCCGTGCGACGCTGCGGATCTCGCTCGACGTCGTGCTGCGCCTGCTCGCCCCGGTGCTGCCCTACGTCACCGAGGAGGTCTGGTCCTGGACCCACGACGGCTCGGTGCACCGGGCCGCCTGGCCCACGGTCGACGAGGTCCCGGCCGGCGGTGACGCCGCCCTGCTGACGGCCGTCGGCGCAGCCCTCGCCGCGGTGCGCAAGGCCAAGTCCGAGGCCAAGGTCGGCATGCGCGCCGAGGTGCCCTCGATGACCATGGTGGGCCCCGATTCCGCACTCGCGCACGTGCGGGCCGCGGAAGGCGACCTGCGAGCGGCGGGCCGGCTCACCGGCATCCTCGAGCTCGTGACGGGCGACGAGGTCGCCGCCCGCGACGTCGAGCTCGTGCCGGTCGCCAAACCGACCACCTGACCCCGTCACAGCTTTCTCGCCCGGTGCGGGCACCTTCAGGCTCGCAAGGGAACGGTTGCGGTGCCCAGGTGAAGGTTCCCGGTCCATGCGGGAAAGTTGGGATGCCGGTCACGCGGGGGCGGCGCCCAGGTCGACCGCGTAGCCCCGCGAGCGCACCGTGCGCAGCCCGGTGGGGCGCACCGCCACCCAGGGCACGTCCCAGCCGCTGAGCCCGAGGCGGCGCTGCACCACGGTGTCGCGGCGCAGGTGGTCGACGCGGCCGCTGGCCGGGTCGTAGACGTCGAGCATGCGGTCGCCGTCGCCGGGCAGCACGAGCACGACGTGCCGCGGCGTGACCGTGTTGCCGACGTAGAGCAGGGCCGGCTCCCCCTCGTCCACGACGTCGACGAGCGTGTCGAACGCGGTGACCAGGACGTCCTCGCCACCGCCGCGGAGCACGTCGAGCGTGTAGAGCGTGCCGATCCGCGCCGCGCCGTACTCGAGCTCGCGCTGCGCCCCCCACGGCGGGGTGCCCAGCCGCCGCGGCCAGGGGACGTTGGGCCGGTGGCCGCCCGCGAACAGGCCGTTCGTGCGGCGCATCACCACCCGCTCGTACGCCGCGAAGCGCGCCGCCTCGGTGGCTCCGGTCGGCGAGCCCGGCAGGTGCGGCTGCCCGGTGCGCACCCACGACGCGAACAGCGGGTCGACGAGCATCCGGGCGACGGTGAGACACGCCGAGCCGCAGGTCACCGGGGACTGCTGCACCGGGCCGGTGTCACCGGCGCGGAGTCGATAGGGCATCACGCCCCAATCGTTACCGCCTCGGGCCTCCCCGCGCCAGCACCGGTCTGGTTGGGTGGGGGGCGTGTCCACCCGTCCGAACGTCGTGAGCGCCCTGGGCCGGCCCCCGTTCGTGGCTGCCCTCGGCGTGCTGACCCTGCTCGTCGTGGTCTGGGCGGCCGCCGCGCCGCGGCCCGCACGGGTGCTGCCCGGGCTGCACGACGACGCGATCCAGCAGCAGCAGCAGGCGGCTGACGGCTTCGCCAGCTCCGACCCTGACCTCGGTATCAAGCGGATCCCCGGCCCCTGGGAGCAGACCAGCGACGCGCTGGCGCTGGTGCTCGGCTGGGCGGCCATCGCGGTGCTGGTCGCCGGGGCCTGTTTCTGCCTCTACGTCATGGTGCGGGCGTGGCTCGCCGGCCGCGAGGACCGCAGCCCAGAGGTCGGCGAGGCCCCGGACCTCGACCTGGAAGCCCTGGCCCTGGCCGTGTCGGGTGACGCGTCGCAGCGCCTGGCCGCCCTGTCGGCCGGCACCCCCGCCGAGGGCGTCATCGCGGCCTGGACCCATCTCGAGGCCACCCTGCACGAGGCCGGCCTGGCGCTGCCCCCCTCACGCACCTCGACCGAGGTCAGCGTCGACGTCCTGCGCCGGTTCTCGGTCGACGAGAAGACCCTGCGCACTCTGGCCGGCCTCTACCGCGAGGCCCGCTGGTCGCGCCATCCGCTCACCGAGGACGACCGCAGCCGGGCCGCCGCGGCCTACGGCGCGCTCGACGTCGCACTGCGTGCTGGGATGCCGGAGGGCAGCCGGGGCGGACGTGGCTGACTCCCGGCGTCCCGGGCTCCGCCCGCTGCTCCTGGTCGCTGCTGGCCTCGTCGTCCTGGCGCTCGTGGTCGCCGCCCGCGGGCCGGTGGCCCTGCTGGCGGTGGCGAGCGTCGCGGTGCTCGCCGGGTTCGTGCTCGCCGTGCCGCCGCTGATGCGCCATGACGGCATCGACTGGGACTGGCTGCCCGACCGGGTGGCCGAGGTGACGCCCGAGCCGGGCATCGCCAACCTGCACCGGCTGCTCGCTCCGACCACGGGTGACACGGCCGCTCCCGAGCAGCTGCAGCTGCTGGTGCGTGCCATCGCCGCCGAACGCGCCGACGGTGAGGCCTACGGGCACGGCCGCCTCGCCGCCTACCTCGCCGCCCGCCCCCGTGTGCTCGACCTCGCCGAGGCCGACGCCGTGATCACCGAGCTCGAAGCGCTACCGACCCAGGAGACCTGAGTGACCGACATCCCCACCGCCCACCGTCGAGCGACGGCCGTGCTCGACGAGGTCGACACCGTCATCGTCGGGAAGCGAGCCGCCACCGAGGTCGTCCTCGCCGGCGTGCTCGCCGGCGGTCACGTGCTCATGGAGGACTTCCCGGGCCTGGGCAAGACCCTCGCCGCCCGAACCTTCGCGCAAGCCCTGGGCCTGGAGTTCACCCGCGCCCAGTTCACCCCCGACCTGCTGCCGGCCGACCTCACCGGGTCGTTCGTCTACGACCAGGGCCGCAGTGAGTTCGAGTTCCGCAAGGGGCCGATCTTCACCGGCTTCCTGCTCGCCGACGAGATCAACCGCACCCCGCCCAAGACCCAGGCCGCCCTCCTCGAGGCGATGCAGGAGCACCAGGTCACCGTCGAGGGGCAGACCTTCGCCCTGCCCCAGCCCTTCCACGTGCTCGCCACGGCGAACCCGGTCGAGTACGAGGGCACCTACCCCCTGCCCGAGGCCCAGCTCGACCGCTTCCTGGTGCGCGTGGCCTTCGGCTACCCCGACGCCGACGGCGAGCTGGAGGTGCTGCAGCGGCGGATGTCGCGCCGCCAGGAGGACCAGCAGGTGCGCCGGGTGGTCGACGCCGCCGAGCTGCTCGAG
>JBJMHU010000111.1:0-42203 GCA_045807225.1 Ornithinibacter sp.
TCCTGGCCAACGTCGCCGAAGAGCTCAACAATCGACCCCGTAAGCGCCACCACTGGGCCACCCCAGCCGAAGAACTGGCCCGGCTACTGTCAGAGCAACCAAACCCCGGTGTTTCCCTAACCTCTTGAACCCGCCGGGGACCTGACCGCAATAACCCGGCACGTGCGGGGTTCTCGACCACACCGGATGCCGTGCTGCCCTCGCCGGGGCGGCACGGCATCCGCACGTCGGATCCACGCCTTGAGGATGCCGAGTGGCCCGTGTGCGAGAACCGCGCGGCGTTCGCTCGTGCTCGCGACCATTCTGCCGAGACGACCCCCGGCGAAGAGCGCCTCTGGGCCGGCCCTTGGCAGTGGAATATCCGCACGAAGTGGGGGTAGATGGGCGGCGGAATAGTTAGCAGAGGTAATGAGTTGTGCTAACCATCTGCGATCCCGAGGAGACGACCATGGCCACCACCACCACGCCGGTGCGACCCTCGACCCTGCCCGGAGTCTCCACCGAGCCGCTCCCGACGCTCGGCGCCGTGCCGGCTCGACGCGCGATGACCCGCGGTGAGCGCGACCGGCTGACCAGTGACCTGCGCATGGCCTGCATGCGCATCTCGCGGCGGGTGCGGTTCGAGAGCACCGCACCAGTCGCCCCGCACCAGTTCTCGGTGCTCGCCCGCCTCGAGGAGGCGCCCCGCACCCCCAAGGAGCTCGCGGCCTCGGAGAAGGTGAGCGCCCCCAGCATGACGCGCACCGTGGGCGCTCTCGTCGAGGCCGGCCTCGTCGCGCGCGCCGACGACCCCGCCGACGGCCGCTCGGTCATCCTGTCGCTGACCCCCGAGGGGCGCCGCACCATCCGCGACATCCGGCGCCGGCGCGACCAGTGGTTCGCCGCGCGGCTCGAGAAGCTCACCGATGACGAGCGGGCGGTGCTGGCGCAGGCCACGGCGCTGCTGGAACGGGTGGCCGCCGAATGAGCCCCACCTTCTCCTCGCTCGAGGTCCGCAACTACCGCCTGTGGGCGTCCGGAGCCCTGGTGTCGAACGTCGGCACCTGGATGGGCCGGGTCGGCCAGGACTGGCTGGTGCTCACCGTGCTCACCGACGGGTCCGCCACGGCGCTGGGCATCGTCACGGGCCTGCAGTTCCTGCCGTTCCTCCTGCTCGCACCGTGGGCCGGCCTGATCGCCGACAAGTTCCGCAAGCGCCGCATCCTCCTGCTCACCCAGACCCTGCTCGCCGTCTCGAGCCTGCTGCTCGGCATCCTGGCCGTCGCCGGGCTGGCGCAGCTGTGGCAGGTCTACGCGATCGCGTTGTTCCAGGGAGTCGTCACCGCGATCGACAACCCGGCCCGGCAGGCGTTCGTGTCCGAGATGGTGCCCGACGACAAGCTCACCAACGCCGTCTCGCTGAACTCCGCCTCGTTCAACCTCGGCCGGCTGATCGGCCCGGGGCTGGCCGGCGTCGTCATCGCCCTGTGGGGGGTCGGCCCGGCCCTGCTGCTCAACACCTTCACCTTCGTCTTCGTCATCGTCGCCCTGCTGCGGCTGCGCAGCAACGAGCTGCGCCCGGCGCCACGGGCCAAGGGGCGTGGCGGCATCCGCGAGGGGTTCCACTACGTGCGGATGCGGCGCGACATCCAGCTGGTCATGCTGCTGGTCTTCGTGCTCGGCACCTTCGGCATGAACTTCCAGATCACCATGGCGCTGATGGCGACCAAGGTGTTCGACAAGGGCGCCGGCGAGTTCGGCCTGCTCGGGTCCATCATGGCGGTCGGCTCGCTGACGGCCGCCCTGCTCTCGGCTCGGCGCAAGACGCCCCGCCTGCGGGTGCTGCTGCTCTCGCTCGCCGGGTTCACCGTGGCGGCCACGCTCGCCGCGATGGCCCCCACCTACTGGCTGTTCGCGCTGGCGCTGGTGCCGGTCGGCCTGACCGCCCTCACCGCGCTGACGACGGCCAACGCCATGGTCCAGACTCGGGTCGCGCCCGAGATGCGGGGCCGCGTGATGGCCCTCTACATGGCGATCTTCATGGGCGGCACGCCCGCCGGAGCGCCGATGATCGGCTGGATCTCCGAGCAGTTCGGGCCGCGCTGGACCATCGGCATCGGAGCCGTCGCGGTGGGACTGGTGCTGGTCGGGGTGTCGCTGTGGCTGGCGAGGTCGGAGAATGTGCGGGTGAGCTACGAGTCGCAGCGCCGGCCGCGGGTGCGGGTCACCTCGGTGCCGGTGCCCTCCGAGCACCCGACGGTGCCGGTGCCGGAGCCGGCGCGATGACCCCGCTCTTCCGGCGCCGGATGACCCTCGGCGTGCTCGGCGTGCTGGTGGGAGTGGCGCTGGTGTACGCGCTGACCCGGTAGGCCTGGGGCGAGCTACATCGCGGTGGACCACCCGCAACGTGATGAACGGTCGGGCAGGTCAGCCGATCGGCTCGCGGGGCCGTGGACCCGACCTCAGGGCGGTGCCCGGTACCCTGCTCACGTGTTCCGAGGGCGGGGGTGGACCGATGGACCGCGCACACCCCTCGTCAGCCGCGCGGTGGCGGAGCCCCCGAGAAGTCGGGTCGACGGATGGTTCGACAGGGCCGCCGAGTACACGGCGGTCGGATTCGGTGTCTGGACCATGCTCTACCACCTCGGGTGCTGGCTGAACCTGCCCACGACGCCGTTGTTGGTCGCCACGGTGGCGGTCACCGTGGTTCTGGTCCTGCTCACGGCTCGCCGTGAGGCCCCGCTGGTCCGGACCAGGGTTCGGTCGGGCGCCCCTGCGCGCTCTGTCGCGGTGTTCTGCCTCGCTGCGGTGCTCGCCGTGCTTGCTGTGGCGTTGCTGACCGGACGCGACAGCCACTACAAGTTCGGGTGGCTCCTCGCCGTCGCCTCCGTCGGGCTGCTCGTGCTCACCCTGCTGCGCGAGGGACCGGTCGAGGACCAGGTCGACCCGCAGTCGCCCGTCTCCGGCACCGTCGCGGCCGACGTGGGAGACCAGGAGCGACGACGATCCCTGCGGCGCACGCTCGCAAGCCTGTTCGTGCTGCTTGTCGGCCTGGTGGGCGGGATCCTGACGCTCTTCGTCTACAACGTGTCCTTCGATGACGTGTTCTACGTCAACAAGGCGGTCTTCGTGGCGGAGAACGGCACCATCCCCCTGCGCGACACCATGTACTCCAGTGAGGTCCTACCGGCGATCCGGGGGGCGGGAACCGTCCCGGTCCAGTCCTTCGAGGTGTTCCAGGGCGCAGTGGCGCACGTCGTGGGGATGTCCGGTGGAACTGCGGCTTATATGGTGACCCCTCCCATCGTTCTGGGCCTCACCGTGTGGGTGATGTGGTGGCTCTGCCGCACCTGGAGCCGCGGTGCGGCGCTGTCCGCGTTCGTCGTCGGTGCCTCCTACCTGGCCTTCGGCATGTACACCGCGCCGGGAGCCAACGGCTCGATCGCCATGAGCTCGATCCCCCTCCGAGCGGCCTGGCAGGGAAAGGTGGTGCTGCTCTGCGTGGCCCTGCCCATGGCGTACCTCGCCCTCTCCCGGTGGGCCACCCACCGGCGGGCGCGCGACCTCCTCCTCGTCTTCATGATCGGCGCAGCCAGCGTGGGGCTGTCCGGCACGGCGACATTCCTCGTGCCGCCGATCGCCCTGACCGTCACCGCGGCCATGATGCTGACGCGCCGGGCGGGGTGGGCCGGCGCCTTGGCCTTGGCGCTCTATCCCCTCGGGGCAGGAGTGGTTGCCAGTCTGATCGGGGGCGGAACGGACTACGGAGAGCTCCTGCGCTCCGCGCCGGAGGCCTTCCACGGCGTCGTGGGTCGGGGAGTCTGGGGTTGGCTGGGGGGGCTTGCCCTCCTCCTGGGAGCCTGGGCCGTCCGCCGCGGGGGGGCCGGCGTGGTGGCAGCCTCCGCCAGCCTCGCGGGTGTCGTCGTCATCGCTCCGTTCATGCCGGGCTTGGTCGCCGCTGTCACCGGTGCCGGCCCGATCGTGTGGCGACTGCCGTGGATCATCCCCATTCCCGTCCTGCTCGGAGTGCTGGCCGCTGCCCCGCTGGCTTGGCGATCGCCTGGTGCTGCCGTCTCCGAGAGCTCGGTGCTGGGCCGCATACCGGACCGTCTCGTCCCCGTGCTGAGCTGGGGTGGCCTGGTGCTCGTGCTCCTCATGGTGGTCCTTGGGGGCCGCCCGGTGTGGGCGGAGGACAGCCCCGGCCGGATGATGTCGGCGCCCGCCTGGAAGTTCCCGGCGCTGGCGCTCGAGCAGGCCGCAGCCCTGGCCGAGCGCGCGCCGACGAACGGTCCCGTGCTGGCGCCGCGCCCCACGATGGGCGCACTGGCCATCACCACCGCGGACGTGCATGCCGTCGACCCTCGGGCGTTCTTCCTGCAGAGCCTCGTGGAGGATCCGGAGACGGCGGCAGCCCGACGGCGCCTCAGTGTCGACATGCGCCCGGGTCAGACGAGGGTGTCGGCAAGCTTCGCCGACGACCTCGACCGCCTCGAGGTCGCGATGGTGTGCCTCGACCGCACCCAGTCGGCGGCCAGGGACGAGATGGGGACCCTGGGCTGGGCCCAGGACAGGCAGCCCCCGGTGGGCCTGCGTTGTTGGCGCCGCTCCCCCTGACCGAGAACCGCGACGCGGGGGAGACCCTGGGGCGCGGGAGCGTGAACGCGCCCACGGCGTCGCACCGACAACCGGCCGGGAGGCGGCTCGTCGCTCGAGCCGCTATCCAGAGCGGGAGCCGGCCAAGGCGCTGTCGATGGCGGGAGTGAGATCCGGGATCAGGGTCCGTGCGAACGCGGTGGTGAGGTGCCCGTGGTCGAAGTAGGCGATGAGCCCGCCGACGACGACGTGGCACCGCCCATCGCGGCAGAACCGGTCGGTGAGGTCGAGGCCCGACACCAGGCCGGAGGTGTCGGCCCGCGCGGCGGCGAACAGCGGGTCGGGCTCGACGGCCCGGCGCTGGGGGTTGACGCACGCGGAGACGTCGTTGGCGTGCGCCGCAACGCAGTCGGGAGCCGACCCCAGGGCCGAGGGGACGTCGCGCAGCACGAGCACCGGGGTGCCGCTGGCGGTGATGGTGCGAAGGGTGTCGGCGTAGGCCCGCTGGGTGACGGCCGCCTTCTTCCCGGCCGGCACCCCGATAACCGGCTGGAACGTGCGGTCGCTCATGACGACAAGGTCGTAGCTGCCGCCGGCGACAGTGCCGACGGCCCACTTGTTCCAGGCGCGGCAGTTCTGGGTGGCGGCCTGAGACGACCCGAAGTCGATGTCGAGGTCGACGGTGTAGCACTGCGAGACGAGGTAGGTGTCGAGCCGCCAGCCGTGCTCCTTCGCGATCGGGGCGAGCGCGGGCTGCCAGTGCCCGGCGTGCGAGTTGCCCATGAGGGCGAGCCTGACCGCGCCGCGGGGATCGCCGTAGGTGCACACGTTGTGGTCGGTGAACGGCCGGTTCGACCAGCAGCCGTCGTCGTAGACCTGCGACTTGTCCGTGCGGGCGACCTCGGGGCTCGACAGCAGCTCGTCACCGCTGACCGAGGTGCAGGCGGGACTGCGCGTGGCATCGGCGCCGACGCAGTCGGAGGTCTCGAGCTTCGCGGCGAGGATCTTCTCTTCGGCGGCCACGGCGGCGTCGGAACGCTGGATGACCGCGATGCCGGCGCCGCCGAGCACGAGGACGCTGGTTGCGAGGATCGCGAAGCTGCGGGGGAGACTGGCCCCGAGCACCCTGGAACGACGCACCGGGTCCTCGACGAAGCGCTTGGTGAGCGCCGCCAGCACGAGCACCACCGCGATGGCGAGGAGCTTCTCGACGAGGGTGAGGTCGTGGGCAAGGGCATACGGGAGGATGACGACCAGGGGCCAGTGCCAGAGGTAGACGGAGTACGAGAGGTCGCCCAGCCGCTGCGATGCCCGGGCCCGGAGCAGTCCGCGCGGTGACCAGGGCGCCGAGTCGCTGTCGGCCGCGATGACGAGCACGCCCCCCACGGTGGGCAGCAGCGCGGCGGTGCCCGGGAACGGGGTGGTGGAGTCGAAGCGCATCGCCGCCCAGAGGATCATTCCCAGTCCCAGCCAGGCGAGCGCGGAGCGCAGCCGCGGCGAGCGCAACCGCCAGCCGTTGTGCACGACGAGGGCCAGGATCGAGCCGAGGCCGAGCTCCCACACGCGGGTCGGTGTGACGAAGTAGGCGGCCGCCGGGTCGGACGAGGTGAGCAGCACCGACGTCGTGAATGACGCAGCGGTCACCCCGAGGAGGCCGACGGCCCACCACGCCTGCGGCCTGCGGCCGCGCCCGAGGAAGGCGAGGGCGGCGATCAGCAGCGGCCACAGGACGTAGAACTGCTCCTCCACCGACAGCGACCAGTAGTGCTGGACCGGGCTCGGCGCGTTCTCGGCGGAGAGGTAGTCGGTGGCCGAGGCGGCCAGTGCCCAGTTCTCGACCGAGAGCGCCGACGCGATCGTCTCGCGGGCGACGGTCGGCAGCAGCGTGGAGGGAAGCCAGACGATCGAGGCGACGAGGGTGACCCCGAGCACGAGGGACGCCGCCGGCAGCAGCCGCCGCACCCGACGCGCCCAGAACCGGCCGAGCAGGCGCGGAGTCGTCGGAGGGGAGCGCATCAGGTGGCTGGAGATGAGGAAGCCGGAGATGACGAAGAAGACGTCGACACCGACGTAACCGCCGGTCAGACTCCCCGGCCAGAAGTGGAAGAGCAGCACGATGAGCACCGCCAGGGCGCGCAGGCCCTGGATGTCGCCGCGCACCGGCTCGGCGGCCCGGCGGGTCGCCCGGGCGTCGGAACGGGTGGCGCGTCGGTCAGGTGCGTCGGCCGACGGGAGCACGGCCACCGGGCCGGACGAGCGTGTCACCTGCTCCACCGTCTTCTCCTGCGCATGGGTCGTCTCAACTGCCGCTGGTGCCCCACGGGCCGGATGCGGATCGGGGTCAATGCTAGGGGCGAAGCATCGTCTGCCCCGAATTCCGACACGGCCGGCTCCTGCCTCGAACGGGTCCGTACCCCCGCCCTGGGATCCCGGTGACCGACGCCTACCGTGGTGGTGTGCGACCCGTCACGGCGCGAAGGCTGGACCGGGCCCGGCCCGAGGACCTGCTGCAGCTCGCGGTGGACCGGGGCGGCCGGGTCCCGATGGCCATCGGCGCCCTGCTCGTGCTCGACGCCGCGAGCCGCGTGCCCGCCGACACGCTCCAGGCCCTGCTGCTCGCCCGGTCTGCATCCCTGCCGCGACTGCACCAGCGGCTGCAGTCGACCCCACCGCTCGGCGGGCGGGCGGTCTGGCTGGATGCCGGCAGCGCAGCGGTCGCGCAGTGCGTCGACGCGATGACGGTCGCCGGGCCGGGCACGTCTGCGGTGCTGTCGGGCGCCGTGCCGTCGCCGGGAGCGCCGGGGGTGGACCGGGCGCTGCTCGACGCGACGGCCGACCTCGTGCTGGCCCGACTGCCGGCCGACCGCCCGCTGTGGCGGGCCCGGACCCTCGTCCGGCCGGACGGCACTGTCACCGCGCTCGCGTTGGTCGCCCACCACGTCGTGGCGGACGGCATGGGTGGGCTCGCCGTGCTGGGGGCGCTCGCCGACGGCCCTTCGGGCGACCCGGTGGCGGATGCCGGTGGCCCGGGTGGCAACCCATGCGGCGGCCGGGCGGACGGCCTGGGTGGGACCCCGGCATCCGGGCCGTTGCACGAGCGGGCGCCCGAACCGGTGCCGCCCTGGGGACAGCTGGCCCGCGACGCATGGGCCGAGCGGGTGGCCGGGCTGCGCCGCGCGCGCGCCGGGGCCCGGCACCTCGCCGGAGGCCTCGACGAGCTCGGGCTACGGCGTCCGCGGCTGGCCGAGCGCTGCAGCCTGTTGGGCGCCACCGGCGATCGGCGACGCCTCGAGCTCGCCACCGCCGACCTCGAGGTGGTGCGCGCCCGGGCGCATGCCTGCGGTGCGACCGTGAACGACGTCGTGGTGACGGCCGTGACCGGCGCCCTCGTGGAGCTGCTGGCGCGGCGTGGGGAGCGGGTGGCCGAGCTGGTCGTCTCGGTACCGGTGTCCCTGCGTCACCAGGGCCAGGCCGACACACTGGGGAACGCCACGGGCGTGGTGCCGGTGCGGGTACCCGCCGTGCCGGACCCCGCGGTGCGCCTCGCGGCCCTGCTGGGGCAGCGTGGCCGGATCGGTTCACCGGGCCGCGGCGGGTCGGCGGCCGTGCTCACCCCGGGGTTCAGGTTGCTGGCGGCGGTCGGCGCGTTCCAGGGGTTCGTCGACCACCAGCGCCTGGTCCACACCTTCGTGACCAACGTCCGTGGGCCGGTGCAACGCCTGCAGGTCGCCGGGGCCGAGGTGACCGCCGTGGTTCCGGTCGCGGTCAACCCCGGCAACGTTGCCGTGTCGTTCGACGTCCTCTCCTACGCGGGCGCCCTGGGGGTGACCCTTGTCTGCGACCCGCTGCTGGTGCCCGAGTCGGCCGAGCTGGCGCGAAGCGTGACCGCCGGCCTGACGGCATCCGGCTGAGCGGCCACCACCCGTGACCAAGAGCCGTGCGGGTGTGGTCAGGCGAGGCGCTCGACGACGTACTCGATGCTGCTGATCAGCTTGCTGACGTCGTCGGGGTCGACGGCCGGGAAGCAGGCCACCCGCAGCTGGTTGCGGCCGAGCTTGCGGTACGGCTCGACGTCGACGACACCGTTGGCGCGCAGCGTCTTTGCGATGGCCGAGGCATCGATCGCGTCGTCGAAGTCGATCGTCGCGACGACCTGCGAGCGGTTCGCCGGGTCGCTGACGTAGGGGGTGGCGTAGTCGCTCGCCTCGGCCCAGTCGTAGAGCCGGCCCGAGGAGTCCTTGGTGCGTCCGGTGGCCCAGTCGAGGCCGCCGTTGCCGTTGAGCCACTCGACCTGGTTGGCCAGCATGGCCAGCGTCGCGATGGCCGGGGTGTTGTAGGTCTGGTCGAGCCGGCTGTTGCTGATGGCGGTGGGCAGGCTGAAGAAGTCGGGCACCCAACGGCCGGATGCCGTGATCTCCTCGACGCGCGCGAGGGCGGCAGGGGAGAACAGGGCCAGCCAGAGGCCGCCGTCGGCGGCGAACGACTTCTGCGGGGCGAAGTAGTAGACGTCGGCCTGGCTGACGTCGACGGGCAGGCCGCCCGCGCCCGAGGTGGCGTCGATGAGCACGAGTGCGTCGGCATCCGCGCCCTCGACCCGCTGCACGGGGGCCATGACGCCCGTGCTGGTCTCGTTGTGCGCCCAGGCGTACACGTCGACGCCGGCCTCGGCGCGCGGGTCGGGGCGGCTGCCGGGCTCGCTGGAGATGACGGTCGGCTCGCCGAGGAACGGCGCGTTCCTGGTCACCGTGGCGAACTTGCTCGAGAACTCGCCGAAGGTGAGGTGCTGGGCGCGGTCTCGCACCAGCCCGAAGGCGGCGACGTCCCAGAACGCCGTCGCCCCACCGTTGCCGAGCACGACCTCGTAGCCCTCGGGGACGTGGAAGTAGGTGGCGAGGCCGGAGCGGATCGACTTCACGAGGTTCTTCACCGGCGCCTGTCGGTGAGAGGTGCCCATCACCGTGCGGCCGATCGTGGTGAGCGCCTCGACCTGCTCGGGTCGGACCTTCGACGGGCCGGACCCGAACCGACCGTCGGCGGGGAGCAGCTCGGCGGGGATGGTGATGGGGGCGGTGTCGCTCACGGGGGTCTCCGGGGTGGTGGGGCGTTGGTCGAGTGAGGGTTGTCGGTGGTGCGGTGGGGAGTGGGTCGGGGTGGCCCGGGGGTGGGGTGCCACCGGGCCGTCCGGCCGCCGCGGGTCGACGGCGTCGTCACTCCACGGCAGTCCCATCCTCACCGATCGTGACCGGATGCCGGACATGAGGTCCACCACGTGGATCGAGCGTGGGTGCCCTCCCGGCTCGCAGTGGCCGCTCGGCGGACCGCCCCGCCGAGGGCGACGTTGGCGCAGCTGCTCGGACCGCCCCGGGTGACCACAGCCCGCCGTCGCTGCCGGCCTGGCCATCCGGAAGGTGCCGTCCGGGCGCGCGAGGTCGGAGAAGGCCGACATGCCGCCGGCCCACGCACGTACACCGTGACGGGGTCCGAGCGGTGCGAGGGCCGGTGACGAAACGCGGGCGGGCCCGGCATCCGTGGTGGAAGCCGGGCCCGCCCGGACGCGGGTGCTGACCCGGTCAGTGGGCGCGGAAGCCCTTGACGTCCTCGATCGGGCGCGGGCCGTGACCGACGTAGCGGGCGCTGGGCCGGATGAGGCGCCCGGTGCGCTTCTGCTCGAGGATGTGCGCCGACCACCCGGCGGTGCGGGCCGAGGCGAACAGCGGCGTCATCATGTCGGCCGGCACCTCGGCGAAGTCGAGCAGCACCGCGGCCCAGAAGTCGACGTTGGTCTCCATCCGACGCTCGGGGTAGCGCTCGGCGAGCTCGGCGATGGCGGCCTTCTCGAGCTCGAGCGCGACCTCGTAGCGAGGAGTTCCGAGGCGCTTGCAGGTGTCGCGCAGCACGGTGGCCCGCGGGTCGTAGGCACGGTAGACGCGGTGGCCGAAGCCCATCAGGCGCTCCTTGCGGTCGAGCACCTCCTTGACGTAGCGCCTGGCGTCGCCCATCTGCTCGACACCCTCGATCATGTGCTGGGCGCGGCTCGGGGCGCCACCGTGCAGCGGCCCGGAGAGGGCGCCGATCGCGCCCGAGAGGCAGGCCGCCACGTCGGCGCCGGTGGAGGCGATGACCCGGGCCGTGAAGGTCGACGCGTTCATGCCGTGCTCGGCCGCGGAGATGAAGTAGGAGTCGATGGCCTCCACGTGCTTGGGGTCGGGGTCGCCGCGCCACCGGATCATGAACCGCTCGGCGATGGTGCGTCCCTTGTCGACCTCGCTCTGCGGCACCATCGGCGTGCTCTGCCCGTGGGCGGCCTGACCGATGAACGAGATGGCCATCACCGACGCGCGGGCGAGGTTGGCGCGGGCCTCCTCGTCGTCGATGTCGAGCAGCGGCTTGAACCCCCACACCGGGGCGAGCTGCGCGAGCGCCGACTGGACGTCGACCCGGATGTCGCCGGTGTGCACCGGCAGCGGGAACGGCTCGGCGGGAGGCAGGCCCGGATCGAACTCGTCGTCGACGAGCAGCCCCCACACCTGCCCGAAGGACACCCGCCCCACCAGGTCGTTGATGTCGACCCCGCGGTAGCGCAGCGCCCCACCCTCCTTGTCGGGTTCCGCGATCTCGGACTCGAAGGCGACCACGCCCTCCAGGCCGGGCTGGAAGTTCGGGTCACTGTCCGGGTGGGCTGTCCCGGTCTGTGCTGCGGTGCTCATGGGGTCCCCAATCGTCGCTCGTCGCCGTTGTCGGGCGGCCCCATTGTGCACGCCGCCGTCACGCGTTCCCACCGGCTGTCCCGTTGCTGGACGTCCCGGCGGCCCCTCGACGGTCCCTGACGGCCATGTTCGGGCCGCCCGGATCGCGGATGTCGAAGATGTCGGTGGCCTCGAGCAGCTTGCTCAGCTTCGCGTAGCCGTAGTTGCGCGGGTCGAAGGAGGACTGGTTCGAGATGTGGTTTCCGACGGTGCCGACGCGGGCCCAGCCGGCGTCGTCGGCGGCGCCCTCCACAGCCCGGCGGAGCAGGGCAACCAGCCTGGTGTCGCTGCGCAGCTGGTGGCGGGTGAGGCGAGCCGGTGTCGTGTTCGGTGGGCTCGCCTCGGTGGCCGCGGCAGCCTTGGTGGCGGCCTTGGCGGTGGTCTTCTTCGCGGACGCCGTTGCCTTGGCGGTCGGCGTGTCGGTCGCCTTGCTCGTGGCCTTGGCGGTGGCGCGACGCCGGACCGTCGCGGGCGCCGGCTCCACGGCATCCGGTGCGGTGGCATCGGCACCGGCATCACCGGCATCCGCCTGGCCGCTGGGGGAGGAGAGCCGGTTGAGCACGAGGAATCGGGTGCAGGCGCTCTGGAAGGGCTGCGGTGTCTTCGCGTCGCCGAAGCCGTAGACGTGCGCCCCGTGCTCGCGCAGGTGCATGACCAGCGGGGTGAAGTCGGCGTCGGAGGACACCAGCGCGAAGGCGTCGGGGCGCTGGGTGTGCAGGATCTCGACGGCGTCGACGGCCAGGGCGATGTCGCTGGCGTTCTTGCCCTTGCTCGGGTCGAACTGCTGCACGGGGCGAATGGCGTTGTCGTGCAACACCTCCTGCCACGACTTCAGGCCGGTCTTGGTCCAGTTGCCGTAGGCCCGGCGCACGTTGGTCTCGCCGAGGCGCGAGAGCTCGCCCAGGATCACGTCGATGCGGGACGCCGTCGCGTTGTCGGCGTCGATGAGGAGCGCGATCTGCGCCGGCTTGTCCATGGTCGGACCCTATGCCCGCGCCCCGAGGACCCGGCGGCTCGGCACCCTCATGCACAATCGCCGGGTGCTGCTCGAGAACCTGCCGGACCTCACCCCGCTACGGGTGAACCCGGCGTACCGACGGCTGTATGCCGGGTTCACGCTCTCGAACGTCGGCTCGCAGATGGCCGTGGTCGCGATCGGGCTGCAGGTCTACGACATCACCAGGTCGACTGCGGCCGTCGGGCTCGTGGGCTTCTTCGCGCTGGTGCCCCTGGTGGCGTTCGGGCTCTACGGGGGCTCGCTGTCCGACCACCACGACCGCCGGGTGGTGGCGCTGGTGGCGAACCTGGTGGCGTGGGCGACGTCGATCGCGTGCGCGCTGCAGGCCTGGCTCGGCAACGAGAACGTCTGGGTGCTGTACGTGCTGGTGGCCGTCTGGAACGGCGCGTTCGGGGTGAGCTCGCCGGCACGCCAGAGCATCTACCCGCGCATCCTGCCGCGTGAGCAGCTGCCGGCCGCCAACGCGCTGGGCGTCTTCGCCATGTCGACGGCCATGATGGTCGGACCGCTGATGGCCGGGCTGCTCGTCGACTGGGGCGGGTTCGCCACGGCCTACACCGCCGACGCCCTCGTGACGATGGCCGCGCTGTGGGGGCTGTGGCGCCTGCAGCCGCTGCCGCCCGAGCAGCACGAGGAGGGCGAGGCGAACCGGGCCGGGCTCGCGTCGGTGCTCGACGGCTTCCGATTCCTGCGCGGCGCGCCGAACGTGCGGATGACGTTCGTCGCCGACATCGCGGCGATGCTGCTGGCCCAGCCGCGGGTGCTCTTCCCGGCGGCGGGCGCCGTCATCCTCGGTGGCGGGGCGCGCACCGTGGGCTACCTCTACGCCGCCGCCGCTCTCGGGGCGGTGCTGGCGACGCTGACGTCGGGGCGGCTGGGCGGGGTGCGGCGGCAGGGCCTGGCGATCATGGTGAGCATCGTCGGCTGGGGCGTGGGCATCATCGGCCTCGGGGTGGCGCTGCTCGGCGCCAACGGGTGGCTCACCCCGACCCAGGCGCTCTGGGGGGCGTTGGTGGCCATGGCGTTCGCCGGCGCGGCGGACGCGGTGAGCGCCGTCTTCCGCACCACGATCCTGCAGTCGGCCGCGCCCGACCGGATGCGCGGGCGGCTGCAGGGGGTGTTCATCGTCGTCGTGGCCGGTGGCCCGCGGGTCGGCGAGCTGCTCGGAGGCGCCGTGGCGGAGCGGGTCGGCGAGGGCTGGACCGCGGTGTGCGGCGGCATCGCCTGCATCGTGGCCATCGGGCTGCTCTCGGTGCGCCAGCCGGGCTTCCTGCGCTACGACGCCCGGCACCCGACCCCCTAGGCCCGATCCCGACGTCCTCACCCGATTCGGCCCGGCCCGGCCTCACCTCGACACCGGAACATCGGTGCCGCGAAGGTGAAGGTCGTGGCGCGACGTGGCCGGGCCCAGCCGGATGCCGGCCCGCAACCTACGATCGGGCCATGGGCGAGCACGAGGGCAGCAGCGCACCCAGCGGCGTGCGACCGGCATCCGCGGAGTTCGGCGGCGGGCGTCCGGCATCCTCCCGGGTCGACTACGACGGTGACGGCCTCACCGAGGAGAGACTGCTCGCGACGCCCTACGCGCAGGCGCGGGCCTGGGTCGACGACGCCGTGGCGCGGGCCGAGGTGACCCGTGACGTCTTCGAGCCGCTGGCGATCTCGGTCGCGACGGTCGACGGCGACGGGCGACCGAACGTCCGCACCGTGCTGATGCGCTTCTTCGACGAGCGCGGCCCGGGGTTCGTCACGGCGCTGACGTCGACCAAGGGGCGCGAGCTCACCCGGAACTCGGCAGTCGCGGCATCCCTGACCTGGCCGGCGATGTACCGCGCGATCCGCTTCCGCGGCACGGCGGTCGAGGTGGAGCGCGAGGAGGTCGAGCAGTACTTCGACTCACGGCCCTGGGCGTCGCGCATCTCGGCGTGGGCCTCGCGGCAGTCCGAGCCGATCGGCTCCCGGCGCGAGCTCGAGGCGCAGTACGCAGCCCGGGCGGCGGCCTTCCCCGACCACGGAGGGGACGAGGACGTGCCGGTGCCCGACTTCTGGGGTGGCTTCCGGGTCGTGGCCGACGAGGTGGAGTTCTGGGCCGGCCGTCGCAACCGCCTGCACGACCGACTCGTGTTCACCCGCACCGGTGAGGGCCACCTCGGCGACCCCAGCTCGTGGGAGGTCCACCGCCGCCAGCCGTGACGGCGTGCACGTCGGCCGGGGCCGGTTACGGCTCGCGGTGCACCTTGTGGGGGGCGGCCTGCACCCGCGGCTTGACCACCAGCAGGTCGATGTTGACGTGGGCCGGCCGCGTGGCGATCCAGACGATCGCGTCGGCGACGTCCTCCGCGACCAGGGGGTGGGGCACCCCGGCGTACACGGCATCCGCCCGCTCCTGGTCACCGGCGAACCGGGTCAGCGAGAACTCGTCGGTGCGCACCATCCCGGGCGCGACGAGGGTGATGCGCACCGGCTGGTCGACGAGCTCGAGGCGCAGCGTCTCGGTCATCACGTGCACGCCGTGCTTGGCCACGGTGTAGCCACCGCCGCCCTCGTAGGCCAGGAACCCGGCGATCGAGCCGACGTTGACCACGACCCCCTCACCATCGGCGGCGACCAGCGCCGGCAGCAGGGCCTTGGTGACCCGCAGCGTGCCGAGCACGTTGGTGGCGTACATCTGCTGCCAGAGGTCGACGTTCGCCTGCGCCACCGGCTCCAGGCCGAGGGCCCCACCGGCGTTGTTGACCAGCACGTGCACCCGCTCGCCGACCGCGGCCACGAGCCCGCCGACGTCGTCGTCGCGGGTGACGTCGCACGCGACGGCGACGCCGCCGATCTCGGCGGCCAGCGCCTCGACCCGCTCGGACCGCCGCGCCGCGCACACCACCCGGAAGCCCTGGGCCGCCAGCAGCCGCGCCGTCGCCGCCCCGATGCCGCTGCTCGCGCCGGTGACGACGGCGACCCGGGAGCTCGGCCCGGCCGTGCTCGTGGCCTGCGGGGTGGTGGGCTGGGGGGTCGAGGTCATGGCCGGTCCTTGGGTCGGATCGTGGTGGGGTCGACGGCGATCCAGGTCGCCTCGGCGCGGGCCAGCAGCTCGCCGCCGGGCGCGAACAGCGCCGAGCCGGAGTGGTGCTTGCGCCCCTCGGCGCCGCGCTGCCAGGCGAGGACGACGTGCGGCGCGCCCACCTCGGGCAGCGCCAGCACCCGGGCGGTCATCGTGCCGAGCACCATCGGACGCCCGGCGATCCCGGCCGACCAGCCGCCGGGGCAGTCGAGCGCCGCCCAGACGAGCGGGCCGGTCACCTCGCGCGGCACCCAGGTCGCGGCATACCGGCCGGTGCCGTCGTCGAGCGGGCCGGGCCGCAGGCACAGCCCGTCACCGGGGTCGCGACCGGTGCCACAGGCGAAGCAGGTGGGGAACGGGTGGTCGGCCAGGCCCTCGAAGCGTTCCTCCGCGCCCCGCGCCTGCTCGAGGGTCACCTGCGGCGGCACGTCCTCCGCGAGGTCGGCGGATGCCGTGCCGCTCGCGACCAGGTGCCCGTGGTCGACCAGCCGCAGCACCATGAGGCCCTCGGCCGGCTCGGCCTCCAGGGCCATCGGCCGGTCGAGCGGGGGCGGGCTGGCGAGCCGCACCGTGACGGCCGGGCTCGCCGCGGTCGTCGGCACGTGCGCCGCGACCGTGCCGCAGACCCAGCCACCGTTGCCGGACTCCGGGGGGCCGCAGAAGCGGTGCGGGATGCTGATCTCCACGTCGCCAACCTACCCACGACCACGCCGTGGAGGTTATCTTGACATCAAGATAACTCCGTTGGGACGGGTCGCGGCACGAGGCTCGGTGCGCACGGGAACCGATGTGGCGGCGAGGTGCGGCCGTCCCGCACCGGGCGGAACAGCTGGGACGAGGAGGCGGGTGTGGCGCAGGTGGGGGAGGACCCGCAGTTCTCGCTGCGCCGCATCGCCGTGCCGGCCTTCGGGCCGTCGGTGCTCTGGTCGCTCGGCGCCGGCGCCGTCCTCCCGGTCGTGGCGCTCAGCGCCCGGGGGCTCGGGGCGTCGGTCGGCCTGGCGGCACTGTTCGTCGGCATCACCACGGTCTCGGAGTTCGCCGCCGCCGTGCCCGCCGGCATGCTCGTCGAACGGATCGGTGAGCGTCGCGCGCTCGTGGCCGCCGGCGCACTGGATGCCGTCGCCTGCGCGCTCGCGCTCGTCGCGCCGTCGCTCTGGGTGCTCGGCGTCGCGGTGTGCCTCATGGGGCCGACCGGCGCGGTCTTCCTCCTGGCCCGCCAGAGCTACCTGACCGCCGCCGCACCGGTGGCGGTGCGGGCCCGCGCCATGTCGACCCTGGGCGGGGTCACCCGCATCGGCCTGTTCGTCGGGCCGCTCATCGGTGCGCCGGTCGTCGCACGGTGGGGACCGCAGGCGGCGTTCGCCGTGGCCGTGGTCGCAGGGCTGCTCGCCGCCGGGCTGGCCCTGGCCACCCCCGACCTCGGTGCCCACCACGAGCGGCTCTCCGCGCAGCACGTGCGCGTGCCGGTCACGCAGGTGGTGCGGCAGAACCGCCGGGTGCTGCTGACCGTCGGCCTGGGCGTCCTCGCCATCGGGCTGGCGCGGTCCTCGCGGGTGGTCGTCGTGCCGCTGTGGGCGGAGCACGTCGGGCTCGACGCCGCACAGACGTCGCTGGTCTTCGCCGCGGCCGCGCTCGTGGAGGTGGTGCTGTTCTACCCGGCCGGCACCGTGATGGACCGGCACGGCCGGGTCTGGGTCGCCGTCCCGGTGACGCTGCTGCTCGGCCTCGGGCTGCTCGTCCTGCCGCTCACCAGCACGCTCGCGGGCGTGGCGGCGCTGGCCCTGGTCATGGGCGTCGGCAACGGTCTCGGCTCCGGCATCGTGATGACGCTGGGCGCGGATGCCGCCCCGACCGCCGGGCGCGCGCCCTTCCTCGGTGTCTGGCGCCTGATCTCGCTGGTCGGGCACAACGGCGCGTCCCTGGTCGTCGCGGCCGTGGCCGCGGTCGCGACGATCGGGGCGGCGAGCGTGGTGGTGGGCCTGCTCACCCTCGTCGGCGGCGCCTGGCTGGCCCGCTGGGTGCCCGAGTACGACCCCCGTCGGCGTGCCCTCCAGCCGAGCGAGCGACCCTGACGCGCTGCGCCCTGAGCGGAACGGCATCGCGCGTGTCACCGGTAAACGTAGGCTTGCCTACGTGACGGACCTCATCGACACCACGGAGATGTACCTCCGCACCATCTTCGAGCTCGAGGAGGAGGGCATCACGCCGCTGCGCGCCCGCATCGCCGAGCGGCTGGGCCACTCCGGGCCCACCGTCTCGCAGACGGTGGCCCGCATGGAGCGCGACGGCCTGCTCCAGGTCGCGGGCGACCGGCACCTCGAGCTGAGCGAGCAGGGCCGCACGCTCGCCACGCGCGTGATGCGCAAGCACCGCATCGCCGAGCGGCTGCTGCGCGACGTCATCGGGCTCGAGTGGGAGTTCGTGCACGACGAGGCGTGCCGCTGGGAGCACGTGATGTCCGAGCGGGTCGAGCGCAAGATCCTGGCGATGCTGCCCGACCACGCCGAGTCGCCCTACGGCAACCCGATCCCCGGTCTGGACGAGCTGGGCGACCGCACCGAGCTGGCCGACTTCCGCCACGGCCTCACCACCCTCGACGTCATCGCCGTCACCGAGCCCGCCACCGTCGTCGTTCGTCGCATCGGGGAGCCGGTGCAGGTCGACTCCGAGGCGCTGGGCCTGCTCACGGCCGCCGGCCTGATGCCGGGCCAGCCGGCGCGCGTGCGCCGCGAGGGCGTGCGGGTGATCGCCTGCCGCGACGGCGCCGAGGAGTCCTCGGGGGTCTCGCTGCCCGACGACATCGCGTCGCACGTCTTCGTCCAGGCGACCTGAGCGGGGCGCACCACCGGTTTGACCGAACGGCCTCCGGGAAGTGACGCGGGTCTCATCCGGGCGACGGCGGACCACCCATGGCCGGGCAGCATCCTCGCAGGTCATCGCGCCGGAACGGGTGTCCGGTGGGTGGACTGCACCCGAATCTCTCGTTACCGGAATGTGACTTCGGGTGCCGGATCCCGTTACGGTGTCGGGGATCCGTACCCGTTCCGGAAGGCTCCACCTCCTCGTGTCACGTCCCCAGACTCCTGGTCGACGCCGCGCTGCCGGCCCCGTACGCCGTCTCCCGGACGGCGTCTCGCGGCTCAGCGTGACGTGGGCCGCGAAGGCCGTCGCGGCCGTCGGCGTGCTCGCCGGCGCTGCGGTGGCGCTCGCGCTGCCCGTCGACTCCAGCCCGACCGCCCTCGCCCTCGCCGTGCCCGCGGCCACGACCTCCGCCGCACGCGCCGACGCCCCGGCGGCCTCACGCTCCTTCGTCCGCGGTGCCGTCGCACCGGCCGTCTCCGCTCCCGCGGGCGCGGCTCCGATCGCCCCCGAGCAGGTCGGCGTCTCCGGCGTCAAGGCTGTCGCCAAGCCCAAGCCCAAGCCGAAGCCCAAGCCCAAGCCGGTCCCGCAGGCCGCCAAGGACACCCGGGCCACGAAGGCGACCAAGGCCCGCAAGGCCGGCAAGGCCAGCAAGGCCTCGGGCCGGTCGTCCGCCGCGCCCAAGGCGTCCTACAGCACGAGCATCTCCGGGCGCTGCGCGAAGATCGGCGTGAACAACAACGGCGAGCGCCTCTGCTCGGCCGTCGACTCGATCTTCCACCTGGGCACCATCGGTGGTTACCGCGCCAACGCCGGTGAGCACAGCACCGGGCAGGCCATCGACTTCATGATCTCGAGCAAGTCGCAGGGCGACGGCATCGCCGCCTGGGTGCAGGCGCACGTCGGCCAGTTCGACGTGAAGTACCTCATCTGGCGCCAGCGCTACTGGGAGCCGGGCCGCGGCTGGAAGCTGATGGAGGACCGCGGGTCACCGACCGCGAACCACTTCGACCACGTGCACGTCACCGTCAACCCCTGACGTGACCGGCCCCTCGACGGGGCCGTCCGAGGACCGCTCACCGCACGGTGGGCGGTCCTCGCCATTTCCACCGTGACCGTTTTGTGACTTTCCCAGCAGTCGTGTTAGGTTCGTCGGGCTCGCCTCCCCTGGGCGGGTCCTCATGGTGGACGCCGAGTCCTGCCACCACCGCAGAGGTCAACGCGCACCACCGCCTGGCAGGAGCGGGGGAACCACATTCGGAGCCCAGCACCATCGGTCTCCTTGGGGTTAAGTCGCCGCCGGTCCTTCGACCGTCGCCGGCCGGGCAACCTCAGCCCGAACCCGACAGCTCACCCCGTAGGCACTGAGAGGTTTCCCCTGTGGTCAATGACACCCGCTCCGGGCGGCATCGCGATGCCGTGCGTTACAACCCCGTAGCCGAGCTCTCGACGATCGTCAAGAGTGCCGGCGAGACCAGCGTCAAGGTCTCCGCTGTCCTGGCCGCCTCCGGTGGTCTGGTCGCGGCCTTCGCGCTCCCCGCACAGGCCGCGCCCGTGCACCGTGCCTCCACCACGACCACGACGACGGCCGCTGCGGCGCCGGGCGCCGAGGTGAGCACCCACACGGCCGCCCCGGCCGGGCTCGCGCTGGCCCCGGCCGTGGTCGCGCCCGCGGCGGCTGCACCGGTCGCCGTCGAAAGCGTCGGCGTCAGCGGCGTCAAGGCCGTTGCCAAGCCGAAGCCCAAGCCGAAGCCGAAGCCGAAGCCGAAGCCCGAGCCGACGGTGCAGCGCACGGTCACCCGCGTCGAGCGCGCCGTGGCGCACCGCACCACGGCTCGCAGCACCGCCCGCTCGAGCAAGTCCACCGCCCCGGCCAGCCGCAGCACGAAGCGCTACAGCAACCCGGCCCAGTCGGCAAGCGGTGTCGTCAACATCGCCCGCGGGCTGCTCGGCATCCCCTACGTCTACGGCGGCGAGACCCCGGCCGGCTTCGACTGCTCGGGCTTCACCCAGTACGTCTTCCGCAAGGCCGGCATCTCCATCCCCCGCACGGCCTCCGCCCAGCAGCGGGCGGCCACGCCGGTCAGCAACCCCAAGCCGGGTGACCTCGTCTTCTACGGCTCCCCCGCCTGGCACGTGGGCATCTACACCGGCAACGGGAAGATGATCGACTCCCCGCGCAAGGGCAAGTCCACCTCCGAGCGCCCGATGTTCGCCGGCGTCAGCGGCTACGGCCGGTTCTGAGCCGCGCGCGCGGAACGACCGGGCACCCTGCACCGCGCCCGAGTTCCCGCGCACCCCTACTCCTCGGCGCCCCGGACCCCTGCAAGTCCGGGGCGCCGAGGCGTGCGCGGGCGGACCCGGTGCGGCCGGGGCGCCTCGGCGTGCGTCGACCGCCCGTGGCAAGCCGTGGGGGCGTCAGACCTGCTCGGCGAGCGCGGCCCGGAAGGCCGCCAACGACCGGTCGCTGAAGAGCACGAACCGCACCAGGTCGATGCCGTCGTGCGCGGCACACTCCTCGCGCACGGTACGCACGGCCACCCGGGCCACCTCGTCGACGTCCCAGCCGTAGACCCCGGCACTGACCGCCGGGAATGCCACGGTGCGCGCCCCCACCTCGCGGGCGACCGCCAGGCTGCGGGCGAAGCACGAGGCCAGCAGCGCCGGGTCCCTCTGGCCCGCGTGCCGGTTCGGGCCGACGGTGTGCACCACCCAGCGGCAGGGCAGGTCACCTGCCCCGGTGGCCACGGCATCCCCGACGGCCAGACCGGCGGGCAGCCGGGTGCGCCGCAGCTCGCGGCACTCCCGCAGCAGGGCCGGCCCGGCGGCCGCGTGGATCGCCCCGTCGACGCCGCCACCGCCGAGCAGCGAGGAGTTGGCGGCGTTGACGATCGCGTCGACGTGCTCGGTCGTGAGGTCACCGCCCACGGCCTCGATCGTGGTCATCCCAGGCCGGCGACGATGGTGGCGACCCGCCGTTCGCGGGTCTCGGGCTTCTTGGCGGCGAGCACCGCCTCGGCGTGCTGGCGCTGCTGGCTGTAGGTGAGCCGGGCCCAGCCGGCGGCGGCCCCGGGAGTGGCGGCCAGCGCCGCGGCGAGGTCGTCGGGCACCTCGACGGTGCGCGGAGCGGTGTCGAGCTCGACGGTCACGGCGTAGGTCTGCCCGGCGGCCAGGCCGGCCGCCTCGCGGACCGCCGCGCTGGCTCCGAGCAGGAAGCGCCCGCCCATCGACGCGATGCTGCTGCGCCACGTGTGCCCCTGCACGGTGACGACCACCTTGGGCCGGCGGCCGGCGCCGAGCGCCTCCACGACCTCGTCGGGCACCACGAACCCGGTGGTGGTGCCGCCGGTTGCCTCGAGCTCGGTCGTGAAGTCCATCGCAGCAGTATGCCGCCCGCCCCCGTGCACCCGGCCGGTTCAAACGGCGCCGGGGCCGGCGGGCGTCCATACCGAGGCCGGCAGGATGCCGGGACTCGGGCGTGCCGGCGACGCGTCTGGGCCAGCCGCCTGCATCGGGCGGGGAGACGCAGATGCGGTTCGAACCCTTCTGCTGAGCCGCATCTGCGGCTACAGTCCCGGTGTGCCCACGTTCCGCGTCAAGGAAGCCGCCGACCTGCTCGGGGTCAGCACCGACACCGTGCGGCGCTGGGCCGACGCGGGCCGGATCGAGACCACGACCGACCCCTCGGGCCGGCAGGGCGTCGACGGGGTGGTGCTGGCCCGGTTCGCCGAGGAGCTCGCGCACGAGGCGGCGCACCTCGAGACCGGCGACGTCGCGGCCGCTTCCGTGCGCAACCGGTTCAGCGGGCTGGTCACCCGGGTGGTCAAGGACACCGTGATGGCGCAGGTCGAGATCCAGGCCGGGCCACACCGCTTCGTGTCGCTGCTGAGCCGCGAGGCCGTCGACGAGCTGGGCCTGGAGCCCGGGGTGCTCGCCACCGCGGCGGTCAAGGCGACGAACGTCTCGGTCGAGATCCCCCGCCTGCACTGACCTCCGACCACTGCCGTCCCCCCGAGGAGCCCGCCCATGCGTCGCACCGTCGTCACCCTGGTGGCCGCCGTGGTCGGCGCCTGCCTCGCTGGCTGCGGGTCGGGCGGCTCGGGCGGCTCGGGCCCGGGCTCCGGCGGCGCCGCCGGCGGTACGGCATCCACCTCGTCCTCGGGCCCGATCAGCGGGAACCTCACGGTGCTCGCCGCCGCGTCGCTCACCGAGTCGTTCACGACGCTCGGGAGGCAGTTCGAGGCGGCCCACCCGGGGGTGAAGGTGACCTTCGGCTTCGCCGCCAGCTCGGCCCTGGCAGGTCAGATCACCTCTGGTGCCCCGGCCGACGTCTTCGCGTCGGCGAGCACCACGACCATGGATGCCGTGGTGGCGGCCGGCGCGGCCACGGACCCGCACCCGTTCGCGCAGAACGTGATGGAGATCGCGGTGCCTCCGGCGAACCCCGGCAGGGTCACCGGCCTCGGCGACCTCGCCAGTGCGGCCGTCAAGACCGCCGTGTGCCAGCCGCAGGTGCCGTGCGGGTCGACCGCCCGGAAGGTGTTCGCCAACGCGAAGGTCACCGTCACCCCGGTCACTCTCGAGCCGGACGTCAAGTCGGTGCTCGCCAAGGTGCAGCTCGGAGAGGTCGATGCCGGTGTCGTCTACGTGACCGACGTGCTCGCCGCCGGGGACAAGGTGACCGGCGTGGAGATCCCGGCCGGCGTCAACGCCGCCACCAGCTATCCGATCGCCGCGCTGACCCGGAGCGCCAACGCCACCACGGCAGCCGCCTTCGTCGACTACGTCCTGTCCCCGGAGGGTGCGAGCGTGCTGACGGCCGCCGGGTTCCACCAGCCGTGACGAGGACCCTGGTGAGCGACAGCGGAGCCCGGCCGCCGGCATCCACGAGGTTGAGCCGCGGAGAACGGCAGCGGCGGGCTGCGACGGGGGCGGGGGCTCGCTCGGCGCCGTGGCCGCTGCTCGTCCCGGCTCTCGCCGCGGTCGCGTTCCTCGTCGTCCCGCTGGCGGGGCTGCTGATCCGGGCACCGTGGGGGAACGCCTGGGAGATCCTGCACGGCTCACAGGTCGGCGAGGCGCTGAGGCTGTCGGTGTGGACGTCGACCCTCGCCACGGTGATCTCCGTGGTGGTCGGCGTGCCCCTGGCGTGGGTGCTGGCGCGCACGGCGGTCCCCGGGCTGAGGGTGGTGCGCGCCCTGGTCACGCTGCCTCTCGTGCTGCCACCGGTGGTGGGTGGTGTGGCCCTGCTGATGGCCTTCGGGCGCAACGGCTTTCTCGGCCAGTTCCTCGACCGGTGGTTCGGCGTCACCATCCCGTTCAGTCCCGCCGCAGTGGTCATGGCCGAGACGTTCGTGGCCATGCCGTTCCTGGTGATCACCGTCGAGGGGGCGCTGCGCTCGAGCGACCGCGGCTTCGAGGAGGCCGCGGCCACGCTGGGGGCTGGGCGGATGACCGTCTTCCGGCGCGTCACGCTGCCACTCGTGGCGCCGTCGCTGGCGGCAGGAGCGGTGCTCTGCTGGGCACGGGCGCTGGGGGAGTTCGGAGCCACCATCACCTTCGCCGGCAGCTTCCCGGGGCGCACGCAGACGATGCCGATCGCGGTCTACTACGCGCTCGAGACCGACCCGGAGGCGGCCATCCTGCTCAGCCTGGTGCTGTTGCTGGTGTCCGTCGTGGTGCTGGTGGCGTTGCGGGACAGGTGGCTTCGCGGGGGGACGGCCACGTGAGCACCGTGCCGAGGGGCCTCACCGCCGACGTCGAGGTGAGCCGCGGTGCGTTCATGCTGCGCGCCGCCGTCCGTGCCGCGCCGGGTGAGGTGCTGGCGGTGCTCGGGCCCAACGGTTCGGGCAAGTCGACCCTGTTGTCGGCGATCGCGGGGCTCATGCCGCTCTCCCGCGGGCGCATCTCGCTCGACGGCGTGGCGCTCGACGACGCCGGGACCGGTGCCTTCGTCGAGGCGGCGCACCGCCCGGTCGGGGTCGTCTTCCAGGACTACCGGCTCTTCCCCCACCTCAGCGTGCTCGACAACGTGGCCTTCTCGCCGCGGGTGCGCGGGCTGGGCCGCACGGCCTCGCGTGCCGTGGCGGCCGGGTGGCTCGACCGGCTCGGCCTGCCCGAGCTCGCTCGGCGGCGTCCGGTGGACCTGTCCGGTGGGCAGGCCCAGCGGGTCGCCCTGGGCCGGGCCCTGGCGGGTGACCCGGCGCTGCTGCTGCTCGACGAGCCGCTGTCGGCGCTGGACGCCCGCACCCGGCTCGACGTGCAGGGCGAGCTCAAGCGCCACCTGGCCGACTTCGCAGGGCCCTGCCTGCTCGTGACGCACGACCCGCTGGAGGCGCTCGTGCTCGCCGACCGCCTGCTGGTGCTCGAGCACGGTCGGGTCGTGCAGGAGGGCACGCCGGCGGAGGTCGCCCGACGCCCGGCCACGGACTACGTCGCACGACTGGTCGGTCTCAACCTGTATGCCGGCACCGCCGACGGCCCGCACGTGGCCTTGACGAGGGGCGGCTCGTTCGTCGTGCCCGACCACCACGAGCGAGGGGAGGTGCTGGTGGCGCTGCGACCGTCGGCCGTGGTGGTCAGCACCGCTCCGCCCGACGCGTCCAGCGTGCGCAACACCTGGCCCGCCACGATCACCGGGATGACCCTGCTCACCGACCGGGTGCGGCTCGACATGGTGGGCGACCCGTCGGCGCTGGTCGACGTCACGCCGGCGGCCGTCGCCGAGCTCGGGCTGGATGCCGGCCAGCAGGTGTGGCTGTCGGCCAAGGCCACCGAGCTCGAGGTCTACGGCCACACCCACGCCGCCGACCTCCCCGGTCAGCACGGCTAGGGCGTCCTCGATCCGCCCACCCGGGCGTGGCCTGCACCTCGCCCCCCGGGGGGCGGGGCGTTGCCGACCCGGTCCCGGACCGGGTGGCTCGCCCGGTAGGGTCGCGGCGTGGTGAGCGGCGACGAGCACATCCGGGTCAAGGCCATGCTCATCGCCCCCGATGCCGAGGGCAGGTCGCACGCGGTCAGCGTGTGCCCGCCCACCGCGGAGAACCCACTCGGCTACCACCGACTCATCGGCGGCAGCCTGGAGACGGGTGAGACCCACCGGCAGGCCGTCGTCCGAGAGGTGCGCGAGGAGCTCGGCGCTGCCATCCGCGATCTCAGGTACCTCGACGTCGTCGAGAGCCTCTTCACGGTCCACGGGCACCCAGGGCACGAGATCGTCTTCCTCTACACCGGCAGGCTCGACCCGCAGCCACCTCGCGAAGGGGCTGCGCTCTCGGAGTCCGACGGCACCGTCCTGCCGGTGGTGTGGCGGCCACTGGATGACGCCGACGAGCCGCTGCCGCTGTACCCGGAAGCGGCGGCGGCGCTGACCGATCGGCTCGGTTGAGGGCGGACGTGGCGGGAGCCGGAGGCCGCGACGAGCCGAGCGGTTCGCGCCCTCGCCCACCGGCATGGGCACCGTGCTAAGCGGCCGTTCCGCCGGTGCGCCCGGCCTCGTAGCGGGCCCAGGTGCGGGCCACCATCACCAGGTCCTTCCGAGTCAGCGGCTCGCCCGAGGTGTCGATGCCCTCGACGTAGTACAACGCGGGCACGCCGAGCAGTCCTTGAGCCGCGGTGTACGCCTGCCACTGCACTCGGCTCGGCATCGGCCACTGGTCGGTGTCGACCAGGTGTCCGGGCAGCGCGGCGCGTGCAACCCCGGCCCGGAAGCGCAGCTGGTCGACGACGTCGACGTGAGTGCCGTCCGGGGCCCGCTCGAGCACGTCGTTGAGCCGCACCATGTCGCACACGTCTGCGAAGCTCGGGTGCGGCGTCTGGGTGACGACGAGCGCATCCGGCTTGGCGGCCTTGGCGGCCCGGTGCAGCGCACCGAGCAGGGCGTGCACGCCGGCGATTCCCCACGGGCCGGCGACGCCACGCAGCGACTCCCCGGAGGGTGCCCGCTGCGTGAAGTCGACCTTGAAGCCGTCGGCGTCGAAGCCGTCCCGGCCGAGCAGGAGCCGCACCGTCGACGCCAGGCGCGTGCCGTACGCGGGGCTGTTCACGTCCACCGCCACCGGCCGCCCCCACGGGTCGGTCACGCACTCCTCGGCGGGCAGGCCCTCGGGGTCCCACGCCTTCCACCACAACAGCACCCGCCGACCGGCGCGGTGCTGCATCGCGATCCAGCCGCGCAGGTCCGGCCACTTCGTGTCGTCGACCGTCGCGGTGCCGTACTGCGCCTGCCACCGGTCGTCGATGACCACGGTGCCCGGGTCGACACCGGCCCGGGCCAGCGTCGCGAGCAGCTCGTCGTAGACGTCCTGGCGGGCCAGGTCGCCCGCCCGCGTGACGGTCGCAGCGTCGCGTCCGCCTGCTGGGCGGTCCTGCGTCGCCCCAGCCGCGCGGGCGCACTGGGCGCCCCATCCGCAGAAGATCGGGCGGCTCCACCATGCGGGCTGGTCCTGCGCACGCGCCGACGGAGGTGCCCAGCCCCGAGCCTGGAGCGCCTCCCGGTAGCGCTCGAGGGCCTCGGCGGGGGACGCCGCCGGGCGCAGCACCAGCACCGGGGAGGAGAACTCGCGAGACACCGTGGTGTGCCCGTCGTAGTCGAGCCGCAGCAGGAACCCGCCGTCCAGCGGCTCGTAGGCCGCGGTGGTGAAGGTCAGCCGCTCGACCGGCGCCTCCAGCGACATCCCGAGCCACGGCCCGGGCGGGACGTCGGACGCCGAGGTGGGCAGAGTGCGACCGAGCACCCAGCACAGCGGCGGCGGGGAGAACACGGCGTTGAGCCGGCCGGGGCTGGCGTCACCGACCACACCGAGCGTCGAGGGGATGCCGGCGGGCCGCACCACCTGCACCGGCTCGGCCGGACTGGGGCTGAAGTAGGCCGCGAAGCCGGCCGCGGACCGGAAGGTGCCGCAGGCGCCGGAGCCGAGCACGGCGCGGCCGCCCAGCAGGGTCACCTCGGACAGCGGCGCCGGCGCGGCACCGGGTGGCAGCGCGACGTGCACCGAGAGCTCGACCCGGTCGCGGCAACAGGCCAGCCGGACGCTCTTGGAGCCCCACACCGCGGAGCCGGAGCTGACGATGACCTCGAGCCCCTGTGGATGCCGCTCCAGCCGCGCCCGCTGCACGTCGTAGCTCTGGTCGCGGCCGTCGGTGCGGTGCGCGTCACCGAGCAGGGCCAGCTCCAGCCAGGGGATGCCGTCGGCGTCGCTGAGCGCCGCGCTCGCCCGGTCGGGGCTCACCAGCAGACGGTAGGCGTCGGTGGTGACGAGCACCTCCGACGGTCCGCTCCGCCAGGTGACACCCGACGACTCACCTCGCGACGGTGCGCCGGGTGACGCCGCCGGCGATGTCTGTCTGATCAGGCCGAAGGCCATGCCGTGCCCTTCATCGGGCGGGGGAGGCGTGGTGCCGCCTCCCCACTGGCAACCATGCTGCCCCCCTCGTCAAGACCTCGTCGTGGAACGGCGGTTCTCTCGGGCCACGTTCAGGACACCCCGCCCACGGATTCCACATTCGCCACAGCCGTAAATGTGAGGTGCATCACTTTTTGTCGGAAATGCTCGCGAGAATGCCGCGGATCGGTATTGCGGCCGAAGGCGTCGGCGTGCCAAGCGAAAGCAATGCCGACGGCCCGGCCCAAGGATTTCCAAAGGCTCAGCGGGGAGCATTGCTCCGGGAAGTCTGAATCCTTTTTGAAACCCCTGGCACTGTGCGACGGGGACACCGCAGGGAGCCGTGTGCTCGAGTTCCCCGCACGCCGACCATGGGCCGCCCCGGCCACCGTCCCAACGAATTACCGGTCGGGGATGGAGAACAAAGCGCAGAGATGACCGGAATGGCCAGAACCGCAGCATCACCCGCCACATATCGCTCACATCGACCCACCAGTGTCCACTTCGCGCCATTGCCGTCGGTGTGCGGCGACACCCATGGACCCGCTCGCAAAGCATCAGTTCGATGACAGGAATGACTGAAATGTCGACGATCAAAGCCGCACCTGGTGAGGGCCTTCGCCTGAAGCGCTCCGTCGTCCGCCTCACGGTGTGGGCGATGGGGTTGGCCGGCGTGCTGGCCGTGGTGCTGCCCGGCTCGGCATCAGCAGCACCCCCGCCCCCCGGTGGCTACGTCTCGGTGGCGCCGGTTCGGTTGTTGGACACGCGCACGGGGGTTGGTGCGCCGGCGGCGAAGGTGGCTGCCCAGGGCACGGTGTCGGTGCAGGTGACCGGTCGTGGGGGTGTTCCGGTCAGTGGGGTCGGCGCGGTGGTGCTGAACGTGACGGCGGTGGCTCCGACTCGCAGTGGGTTCGTCACGGTCTACGGGCCGGGCAGCCGGCCGACGGTGTCGAACCTGAACTTCGTGGCTGGTCAGACGGTGCCGAACCTGGTGGTCGTGCCGGTCAGTGCCAGCGGGGCGGTGAAGCTGTTCAACGGTTCTTCGGGTACCACCCACCTGTTGGCTGACGTCGCCGGCTACTACCGCTCAGACACCGCACCGGCACCGGTCACCGCCTTCCACAGCACCGCGGTCACGAGCACCACGGTGGCCCTCGGCTGGACCAACCCGGTCGGCGCCGGCTTCACCGGCGTGCTCATCCGTCGAGCAGCGGGCGCCGTCGCCCCGGCGACCCGGACCGACGGCGTCCAGGTGGTCGACACAGCCAGCAACGTCACCACCCACACCGACACCGGGCTCACGGCCGGCACGCAGTACTCCTACGCCGCCTTCGCCCACGACGCTGCCGGAAACGATGCCGCGGCTGCCACGCTGACGGTCACCACCACCGGCGCCACCAGCGCCGGGGTCACCGCGGTGTTGTCGGTCAACGACTCCATCGCCGGCACGGCCAGGACCAGTGTGGGCGGCTTCGACCCCGTCTTCGTCGTGGCGGGCTCCACGGCCGGTGCCGGCGCGACCATCGCCTCCGGCAGCCTGGACTTCGGCGACGGGACGGTGCAGCGCTTCACCGGGCCCGTTGACACCTGGGACCCGAACCACACGTATGCCGCACCCGGGACGAGGACGGTCACCCTGCAGGTCACCGACTCGACCGGGGCCACCGACTCGGACGTGGTCGTGGTCACCGTCTTCGCCGCACCCACGGCGACGATCAGCTCGGCCGGCGGTGACGCGGGCTCCCCGGTCGACGTCGCCGTGACCACCGTGACCCCCGCCAACACGGTGATCACCGACTACGAGGTGGACTACGGCGACGGCGCCGGGCTGGTCTTCGGCACCGGCGACGCACCTGCGAAGCTGACCCACACGTACGGGACGGCGGGAACCTACCCCGTCACGTTCAGGGCGTTCAACGACGCCGACGGCATCGCGACCGCGACGATCCAGGTCGTGGTGGTGCAACCACCGGTCACCGCGCTCAGCGTCACGGCGGTGGACCTCACCAGCATCACGTTGGGGTGGACCAACCCGACCAACGCCGGCTTCACCGGGGTCACGATCCGCCGCAGCACCGGCGCCGTGCCGCCCGCCGACCCCACGGCCGGGGTCTCGGTCGCCGCTCCGCTGTCGGCAACCGCGGTGTCCTTCACCGACGTCGGCCTGACCGCCGGGACGCAGTACTCCTACGCGGTGTTCGCGCGCGACGCAACCCCGCACTTCTCCAGCGCCACGACGGTGACCGAGACGACCAACACCCCACCCGGGGCGCCTCCGGTCGCGGCACTGTCCATCAACAACTCCACGGGTGCCACCGCCAAGGCGAGCCTGAACGGCTTCCTGGCCCGCGTTGACCTGACCGGCACGCACCCCAGCGCCGGCCACAGCTTCACCCAGGTGTCCTTGCGCTACGGCGACGGCACCATCACCGAGTTCACCGGCAACGACCCCACCGTGTGGGATGCCGATCACGCGTACCTCACGGAGGGCGTGAAGATCGCGACGCTGACGGTCACCGACTCCGGTGGTGGCACCGCCACCACTGTGGTCACGGTGACGGTCTTCCCGCAGCCCACCGCCACGGTCACCGGCCCGGCGACGTCGACCGTCAACGCGACGGCCACCTTCGGGGTGACGGCGGCCACGCCCGTGGGCACCACCTTCACCAGCTGGGACCTCAGCGTCGACGGCATCCAGATCGCGTTGTCGGGTTTCGGAGCACCGCCGGCCACGGTCGACTGGCAGTTCGACGTGCCCGGCACCTACAACGTCACCCTCAGCGTCTTCAACGACGCCGACGGGGACGCCACGTCCAACACCATCACCGTGGTCGTGAGCTAGCCCGGTGAGGCAGATCGCACGCCATTCACACGTCGGATGAGCGACGTGACAGCGGTTGCAGCAGGACCGCCACCGAAGTACCCGAGGCACCTGCTTCGGTCCAGCTGAAACGAGAGGTAAGGGCAAACAGATGAACAACACATTGAGGCGGTGGGGTGTAGCAGCCGTGGCAGCAGCTGTCGTGACCGTGCCGGCACTCTCGGCGCTCGCCGTCGAGGTGGTGCCCCCCACCCCACGCACCGGGTCGCTGGTCGAGGTCGGGCCGGTGGGGTCGAACGGGTTCCCGACGTGGTACCGGGACAAGAACGCCGACGGCGCCACCTCGCGCCTCGAGCTGTGCCTGCCGCTGGGCGACGTGCCGGACCCCTTCTGCGCCCCCCCGGTCAACCCCCTACCGCTGGTCTACCCGACCAACTTCCCCGACGAGAACTTCTACCAGCTGGCCACCGGCGCCATCGCGACCGGGGGCGTCAACGTCCTCGTCGAGATGAACCTGGAAGGCGCCTACGCCACCGGCCCTGTCATCCCAGGGGACGAGATGGTCTTCGGCCGGATCCGGATCCGCGACAAGGCGGTTGCCGACGGCACGACGTGGCGCATCACCCACCCCTACGGCATCGACGAGATCACCGCCGCGGGCGGCAGGGGCATCAACATGACCCAGGACGTCGGCACGACGCCGGGCGCCTTCGGCGGTGCACTGGGCAGCAGGATCGGACCGTTCCTCAAGTGGGACGCCGCTGCCCCTGCAGCGCCGGCCGGCTACACGGGGGACCCGGCCATCCTGCACACGGTGGTCGGCAGTCCCTACAACACGAACTTCCTCAAGATCGAGCGCAAGAACGCCGACGGCAGCTACACCCAGATCGGATTCACGGACCTGTTCTCGGTGCAGGGACGCTATGCGACCAACAGCGGTGTCGACGTGGCACGCGCCACGTACTCGCTGCAGGGTGACGGCAACGGCACCGTCGACGTGTTCGCCTCCTCCGAGACCGATCAGTCGATCCAGGTCAACGCCAGCCCGCTGGGGTTCGCCAACACCTCGCTGGTGGGTGAGCAGGGCCGCTACTTCGGCCGTCTCGCCCTCACCTCCGCCCACCCCGTTGCGGCCGGCGCGACGATCGAGGTGGTCAACGCCGGTGACCGGCCGGTCGCGACCAAGACCGTGCCGTTGACCGATGGCGTCACGATCGCCTCCGCCGTCTTCACCGCGGGCGCCGCAGGTGCTCCGGCCCCGGCCAACACCCTCACCGTCACGGCCACGTCGAGCGACGCGCTCAACAACCCGACCCTCACAGTGGACGGGTTCAACGTCCCGCTCGTCGGCGGCACGGTCACCATCCCGACCATCGCCCCGCCGCCGTCGATCACCGTCAAGTCCGCTCGTGGCGGCTCGGCGACCATCGCGACCACGGTGGCCGGAGCCGGGCTGGCGGCCACCACCCCGGTGGCGTCCTTCACGGCCCCGTTGACGAGCGCTGCCGGCGAGCCCATCACCATGGATGCCGCTGCGAGCTCGCCGGCCCCGCTCACCTACGCGTGGACCCAGCTGCCGGGCAGCCCCACGGTCACCCTGACCGGTGCCGCCACCCCGCTGGCGACGTTCACGCCGACCGTTGCCGGCTCGTACACGATGCAGCTGGTCGTCACGGGTCCCACGGGCACGGCCAGCGTTCCGGTCACCCGCACGATCACCGTCACCCCGCCGGCACCGACCTTCGTCCCGAACGCCGGGCCGGACCAGACGGTGCAGCGCGGCAAGGTCGTCACCCTGGATGCCAGTGCCACCGTCGGCGCCCAGTCCCTGGCGTGGACCCAGACCGGAGGGCCGACGATGGCTCTGTCGTCGACCACCGCAGCCAAGCCGACGTTCACCTACGCGTTCATGCCGCTGCCCAACGCCCTGCCCGGCAACGTCAACACGGGGTACGTGGCCAACAACACGCCGTTGACCTTCACCCTGACCGCCACCCCGGTCGGAGGTGGCGCGGTGCAGACCGACACGGTCGTCATCAGCCCGCAGGCCGAGAGCTTCAGCACCGTGGTGGCGCGCTACCGCACCACTCGCGGCGAGTGGAGGGTCACCGGCACCAGCTCGATCCTCGCGGGCCAGCGGGTCACCATCGTCCTGGGGCCCAACGCCCAGGGCAGGACGATCGGGAGCGCGACGGTGGATGCCGCCGGAGCATTCTCGGTCCGGGCCGGGGCCGCGCCTGACCCCCGCTCGCCGGGCCAGACGCTGGTCACGGTGGTCAGCGGCACTGGTGGGGTCGCCTCGTTCCCGCTGAGCATCACCACCTGACGGCGGCTGCAGACCGCTGAGCCGCAGGAGACGAAGGGGCCCGCACCGACCGGTGCGGGCCCCTTCGCTGGGAGTCGACGTGACACGGACCGCGCGGGCCCTGGAAACCGGGCCGCGAACGCCGGCTGCCGGTCGGCGTGGAGTGGAGGGCGACGTTCAGGGGTCGAAGGGTGCCGGGCGGTGGCAGCGGGCGAGCTCCTCGACCACCGCACCGCCGACGACCTCATCAGTGCTGCGCGCCCCGGCGTGCCGTGGAGGACGCGCTCGGCCGACCCTGCCGAGCAGCGGGATCCTGTCCCGCGATACTCGGAGGGTGATGGTCGGCCGAGGTGACGTGCAGACAGCTGCGGAGCGAATCGCCGGACGCGTGCGCAGAACACCCTTGCTGCGCCCTTCCGCTCGTGATGCGGTGTGGCTCAAGTGCGAGTTCCTCCAGCACTGTGGTGTGTTCAAGACCCGAGGTGCCTTCAATCGCCAGCTCGCGGGACTGGAGACCGGCGAGATCGGTGACGCCGGCATCGTCGTGGCGTCCGGCGGCAACGCGGGCCTGGCGCAGGCCTTCTCGGCGCGCGAACTCGGCATCCGGGCCACCGTGTTCGTGCCGCAGGCGGCTCCGGAGGTCAAGGTCGAACGCATCCGGGCCTATGGCGCGCTCGTGCGTCGCGTGGGCAGCGAGTACGCCGAGGCGTACGAGGCCGCCGTCACGTTCGGCGAGCAGACCGGAGCAGCGGTGGCTCACGCCTACGACCAGCTCGACGTCGCGGCGGGGGCGGGCACCGTTGCGGAGGAGATCCTCGAGGACGAACCCACCATCGACACCATCATCGTGGCAGTCGGTGGGGGCGGCCTGTACGCCGGAGTCGCCGCCTCCGCCCTGGGCCGTGCCCGGGTGGTGGCGGTCGAGCCGGAACGCTGCCCCACCCTCAGAAGTGCCATGGAGGCGAGGGGTCCCGTCGACGTGGCCGTCTCGGGTGTGGCATCCGACTCGCTGGGTGCTCGGCGCCTGGGTGACCTCGCCTTTGCCGCGTCGGAGAGGGAGCCGCCGACCTCGGTGCTCGTCACTGATGAAGAGATCGTCCACGCTCGCCGGATGCTGTGGAGCGAGTACCGGGTGCCGTCTGAGACCGGGGCGGCCGCGGCGTACGCCGCGCTGCTCTCCGGCCGGTACGTGCCGGCGGACGGCGAACGTGTCGCGGTCATCGTCTGCGGCGCGAACACCGATCCGGCCACGTTGGGTCAGGGCACCGGCGACGCCACGTCGTGAGCGACGAGCCGTGACACCACTGCAGGTCAAGGGATTCCGACTCGGTGCCCCCGGCAGGATTCGAACCTGCGACACCTTCTTTAGGAGAGAAGTGCTCTTCCCCTGAGCTACGAGGGCGCACCCGCGGCGTGCCGCGAGGCCTCCAAAGGGTAGCGGCCACGGCGGCGAGCGACCCACCTGCCCCGCACCTGCCGGCCCTCAGCCTGGATCGGCCGAACGGCCGCGGTGACGCGCATCGACGAGGAACGGCTGTGGGCCGGGCCTCACCGACCTGCCGAGCAGGCAGATGACGCGCCGCCACTCGCTGTGCACCGTCACATCGGGACGAGCCCTCGTTGTCCCACCTCACGGCCGGCGAGCGGGCCATGGTCGCGGCGGTGGTGCCCTCCGCCCATCGGGGGAGGGGCCGCTGGCGGAGCCGCCCGGCATACTGCTGCGGTGACGACGACCCAGGCAGCCCCCGACCGGGTGCAACGCCATGTCGTCCGCACGCTCGTCCTCTCCCAGATGCTGGGCGGGGTCGGCATGTCGGCCGGCGTGGCCGTCGGCGCGCTGCTGGCCGAGCAGGTCTCCGGGTCGGCCCGGTGGGCCGGGCTCGGGGGCACCTTCCAGATCCTCGGCGCAGCGGTCATCGCGATCCCGATGTCGCGGCTGATGGCGGCGCGCGGCCGTCGCCCGGGACTGGTGCTCGGCTACGTGCTGGCGGCGGTCGGGGCGGTCGGCCTCATCACGGCCGGCATCCTCGGCAACTTCGCGCTGCTGCTGGTCTCGAGCGTGCTCTTCGGGGGCGCCACGGCATCCAACAGCCAGAGTCGTTATGTCGCAGCCGACCTCGCGCTGCCCGCGCACCGCGCGCGCGACCTGAGCATCGTGGTCTGGGCGACCACGGTCGGCAGCGTGCTCGGGCCCAACCTGGTCGGGCCGAGTGCGCCCGTGGCCCAACGGCTGGGGCTGCCGACGCTCACCGGGCCCTACGTCTTCTCCCTGGTCGGGCTGCTCCTGGCCATCGCGGTGGTCAGCCTTCGGCTCCGACCCGACCCCCTGCTCGAGGCGCGGCGGCGGCGGGTGGCCGACGGCGACGACTCGGGGCCGGCCCACGGGTCGGTGAGCCGCGGCCTGCGGGTCGTGGCCGGCATCCCCGCGGCGCGGCTCGGCCTGCTCACCCTGGCCCTGGGGCACGTGGTGATGGTCAGCGTGATGGTGATGACACCGTTGCACATGGCGCACGGGGATGCCGGGCTCGAGCTCATCGGCCTGGTCATCAGCATCCACATCGTCGGGATGTTCGCGTTCTCCCCGCTGACCGGCCTGGCGGTCGACCGCTTCGGGGGTCGCGCCGTGGCGGTGGTGGGGTCGATGGTCCTGTCGACGGCCACGCTCCTGGCGTCGGCCGCGCCGGAGGGCGGGTCGCCCACCCTGGGTCTGGGCCTGTTCCTGCTCGGGCTCGGCTGGTCGTGCACGCTGGTGGCCGGATCGACGATGCTCACCGCTGCGGTGCCGGCCATCGAGCGGCCCGGCGCGCAGGGCGCGTCCGACCTCGTCATGGGCCTGGTGGCCGGTCTGGGGGGAGCGCTCGCGGGGGTCGTGGTCGACCGGGCCAGCTTCAACGTGCTCGCGCTGGCCGCCCTGGGGGTCGCGGTCGTCATCGGCCTGGTGGCGGCGCTCAGCGCGGTGCGCACCCACCCCACCCCGGCCTGACCGCCCCATCGCCAACCGCGGGGATGCCGGGGTCCGCTGCACGTGCGAGGCTCGGCTCCGTCGTGACCCGACCCACCCCTGCGCCTGACCGGCCCCGCACCGGCGCGTTGTTAGCCTGCTGAGGTGACAGACAGGTTCAGGAGGAAGGAGGCGCGCACGCCCCACGAGGACCCGGCGGGCACCGTGCGCCCCCCGGAGCCCCAGGCGCAACAGGCGTCCGACCCCGCCACCTCCCACGCCATCGACGACGACCCGCGCGCCGGCCGGGTGGCTGCCGCCCGGGCCGCCTGGACGCGGCACCTCGTGGACCTCGGCGGGCGCAACACCCTGCTCTGGTACCGCGACCTGCCCACGGGCACCCTCGACCTCACCACGGCCCACCCCGGAGGGGTGGCCAGCATGATGGCGGGCCGCCCCACCAGGCTGTCCGACCTGGTCCGCGAGCCGGCGGCCCTCGAGGATGCCCGCCGGCGCGCGCGCGCCATCGCCGCCAAGAGCCGCGAGCTCGCCGAGGAGCGCGGCATCCTCACCTGCTTCCTCGCGGTCGGCATGGCCACCTGGGCGGTGCGGCTGCCCGACGGGCGCCCGGCGCCGCGCTCGCCCGCGGCCCCCGTGCTGCTGCGGGCCTGCACCCTGCGCCCCACCGGTGCGGCCCAGGGCGACTACCTGCTCGACCTCGGAGCCGAGCTCGAGGTCAACCCGGTGCTCGTCAACTACCTGCGCTCCGAGCAGGGGATCGAGGTCGACGAGGACGCGCTCGAGGGCCTCCTCACGCCCGGCGCGATGTTCGACCCCTACCCGGTCTATGCCGCGCTCGACGAGCTGTGCGCCGGCGTGCCCGACTTCTCGGTGGCGCCGCGCCTGGTCGTCGGCACCTTCTCGTACGCCAAGCTGCCGATGGTGGCCGACCTCGCCGCCCAGGGTGACGGCCTCGCCGACCACGACGTCGTCGCGGCGCTCGCCGGTGACCCCGATGCCCTGCGGTCGGTGCGCTCCGAGCTCGACCGCAGCCGGGTCGACCTCGACGACCCGGAGCGCGACGTGCTCGTGCTCGACGCCGACAGCAGCCAGCAGGAGGCCATCGAGGCGGTGCGCTCGGGTTCGCACCTGGTGATCCACGGCCCCCCGGGCACCGGCAAGTCGCAGACCATCGCCAACCTCATCGCCACGCTCGCGTCCGACGGCAAGCGGGTGCTGTTCGTCGCCGAGAAGCGTGCCGCCATCGATGCCGTCGTCGGCCGGCTCGACCGGGTGGGCCTGCGCGACCTGGTGCTCGACCTGCACGCCGGGGCGCACGGGCGGCGCCGGGTGGCGCGTGAGCTCGTCGACGCCCTCGACCGGATGGCCCGGCCCGAGCCCACGCGTGGTCCTCGGCGGTCGGCGGCCGCCGGCGAGCCGGCGCTCTCGCGGGTCACCGTGCCCGCGGCCGCCCGGCGCACCGCCGCCGACCGGCTCACCGAGCACGTGCGCTCGTTGCACCAGGAGCGTGCCCCGTGGGAGGTCACCCTGCACGAAGTGCAGGAGGCCGTCTCGGCGTTCGCGGGGGTGGCCGTGCCACCCCGTTCACGCATCCGCCTGCGGGGTGAGGTGCTGGCCGGGCTCGACCGCGACGAGCTCACCACCGTGGCGGCCGCCGTCACCACCGTCGCCTCGCTCGCCGACTGGGACGCGGCGGGCGCTGACGACCCGTGGTTCGGGGCCGGCATCCGCACTGCCGACGAGGCCGATGACGCCCGTGAACGGGTCGAGCGGCTCGCCGGCGGTGCGGTCGACGACACGGCCCGCACCCTCGCCGACGTCTTCCGGGGCATCCAGCTGCCCGAGGCGCCCACGGCCGATGACTGGGGCCACGTGCTCGCCACGGTCGGTGAGGTGCGCGACACGCTCGAGGTCTTCCGCCCCGACGTCTTCGACATCCCGCTCGACGACCTCGTCACCGCCACCGGCAGCTCGGCCTACCGCCGGTCGGTCGGCTCCCAGCTCGGCTGGCTCGACCGTTGGCGGCTGCGGCGGCAGGCCCGCGCGCTGCTCCGGCCGGGTCGCCCCCCGGCCGACCTGCACGCCGCGCTGGCCGCCGCCAGCGAGCAGCGCCTGGCCTGGCGGCAGCTCGCCGGCTCTGGTGGCCGGCCCGAGATCCCGGTCGACCTCGACCGCGCCCGCGCGGCCCACGCCGCCCTCGTCGCCGACCTCGCGTGGCTCGACGACCGCCTGCCCGGCGCGGACTCCTCGGCAGCGGCACCACAGGCGGATGCCGCCACGCCGGGGGATGCCGTCACGCCGGATGCCGCCACGCGCCTCCTCGACCTCGACCTCCTTGCGCTGCGGGCTCGGGTGGGGGAGCTCGCGGCCGCCGCCGGCCGGCTCGGCGTGGTGCCGGCGCTCACGACAGCGCTCGACGACCTGACGGCATCCGGTCTTCGGCCGCTGGTCGACGACCTGCGGGCCCGGGCGGTGCCGGCCGAGCGGGTCACCTCCGAAGTCGAGTGGGTGTGGTGGTCGTCGCTGGCGGAGGAGATCGCGTTGCGCGACCCGCGGGTCGCCGCCCACGACGGCCGGGCGCTCACCCGCAGCGTGGGGGAGTTCGCCGAGGCCGACCGGGCGGTGGTCGGCGCCAACGCCGAGCGGGTTCGCAGCGCCGTCGCCGACCACGTCGCCGAGGTCGTGCGCGACCACCCCGAGCAGGAGACCTGGCTGCGGGCCGAGGGGGCCCGGGCGCGGAGGCTGGCGCCGCTGCGCGACCTGGTGACCCGCTGCCCCGACGTGGTCACCGCCGTGCGGCCGTGCTGGGTGATGAGCCCGCTCGTCGTGGCGTCGGTGCTGCCGCCGGGGGTGTGGTTCGACGTCGTGGTCTTCGACGAGGCCTCGCAGGTGCCGCCGGCCGAGGCGGTGTCGGCGATCTCGAGGGCCCGTCAGGTCGTGGTGGCCGGCGACTCGCACCAGCTGCCGCCCACCACCTTCTTCACCACGGTCACCGGTGACGACCCGGCTGCGGTCGGCGTCGACGAGGCGCTCACCGAGGGGGTCGAGTCGATCCTCGACGTGCTCGCGGCGGCCCTGCCGAGCCGGCGCCTCTCGTGGCACTACCGCTCGCTCGACGAGCGGCTCATCGAGTTCGCGAACGCCGAGGTCTACGAGGGCTCGCTCGTCACCTTCCCCGGCACGGGAGTCGACCCGGTGGTGCGGCTGGAGCCGGTCGACGGCCACGGCGTGATGGGTGAGGGCGACTCGGCGCTCGAGAGCACGCCCAGCGAGGTCGACCGGGTGGTCGAGCTGGTGCTCGAGCACGCCCGCACCCGCCCCGACCGTTCCCTGGGGGTCATCGCGCTGGGCATCATCCATGCGACCAGGGTCGAGGAGGCCGTGCGCCGCGCCTTGGCGCAGGCCCCCCGCGACCTGCTCGCCTTCTTCGACGAGGGGCGGCCCGAGCCCTTCTTCGTGAAGAACCTGGAGCGGGTGCAGGGTGACGAGCGCGACGACATCGTGCTCACCGTGGGCTACGGCAAGACCCCGCACGGGCGGGTGCTGCACCGCTTCGGCCCGCTGAACCTCGAGGGTGGGGAGCGGCGGCTCAACGTGGCCATCACCCGGGCCCGGCGCTCGATGACGGTGGTCTCGGCCATCGCCGCCGACGACCTCGACCCGGCCCGGCTGCGCGCCCGGGGCGCGGTGATGCTGCGCGACTTCCTCGCCTACGCCGCCGGTGGCCCGCTGCCGGGTGTGGCCGCACGGGGGTCGTCATCGGCGGCGGCGACTTCGCCGGATGCCGGAGCCGCACCGGCCGCTGCCGGCACCGGTTCCGTCGTGCTCGCGGACCTCGCCCGGCGGCTGCGTGGCCACGGGCTCGTCGTGCACGAGGACGTCGGCTCGTCGGCAGACCCGGTCGACCTCGCGGTCGAGGACCCCCACCACCGCGGGCGGCTGCTGCTCGCGGTGGAGTCCGACGGGCCGCAGTACGCGGCGATGCGCACCACCCGCGACCGCGACCGGTTGCGCGCCGAGCAGCTCGAGCGGCTCGGCTGGCGACACCTGCGGGTGTGGTCGACCGACGTCTTCCGCGACCCGGCCCGCGACGTGTCGCGCATCCTCGAGGCCGCCGGCGTGCGGGAGGCCCCGGGCGATGACTGACCTCGGCCCGGACGACGCTGCACCCCTGCCCGAGCAGGCCGCACGCGAGTCGGGGCAGGCCGAACGCCGGTCCGAGCAGGCCGCAGGCGAGTCCGGGCAGTCCCAACGCCGGTCCGAGCAGGCCGGCGAGCAGCGGTCTCCCGCTCCGCCTCGGCGGCGCCGCCGGGCAGCGCGGGCCGGCACCAACCCGTCGGCCGACGACGCACCCGACGTGCTGGCGCCGCGCGAGGAGCCGAAGCCGGGGGAGAGCCAGCACGACCGCTGGCTGCGCGAGCAGCGCCCACCCCACTGGGAGTGAGCCGCCGAGGCCGGCTGTCGCAGGGTCGTCCGTGTCCGGTTCGACCACTGGGCATCTCTGGTCAGTGGTGGCGGGGGCGAGGGATGGCTCGTGGCTGCTCTGTCAGCTTCGGTTGGACCACTGGGCATCCCTGGTGGGTGGCGGTAGCAAGGACCGGCCGCGACGGGTGTGCTGGCCGGCCCTGGCGCGGTGCAGCCGAGGGTCAGGCGCGGGGGGCGCGCAGCTCGTCGCGGATCTCGCGGAGCAGCTCGGTGTTGGGGTCGATCGTCTCGGCCTCGGGCTCGGCCGGGAAGAACTTGTCCTTGGCCGTCTCGTAGGGCTTGACGATGAAGAAGTAGACGACGAACGCCATGATGAGGAAGGCGATCAGGGAGGTCAGGAACGGCCCGATGGTCGACCAGCCGCCGGGCTGCCACGTGTCGAAGTTGAAGCCCTTGCCGCCGGTGATCTTGCCGATCGCCTCGAGCAGCACCTTGGTGAACGAGGAGATGACCGCGGCGAAGGCGGCGCCGATGATGAACGCGACCGCGAGCTCGATGAGGTTGCCGCGCAGGACGAAGTCCCGGAAACCCTTCATGGGTGCTCCTTCTCAGGGGGAGGGGGCGAGCAGTTCTGGTGGCTGGGGCCGCACTGCCCCGGCGGGGCCAGCCTAGGGCTGGCCACCACCGCCGGCACCGGGCGCCCATCCTGCTGGGCCTGTCGTCGAAGCTTGTTGCGGGCAGTTTTGGGCGACCTCAGCCGGGAGCCGCGACGACACTCACCGTCACCGGGCCCTCGAGCGAGCCATGGCCGGCCAGCACCGCGTCGGCCTCGACCGCGCTGAGCGACAGCACGACGCCCCGCGGCGGCGCATCGGCCAGGGAGACCGCGCTGCTCCGCCCGGGGGGGTCGGCCGCCAGCACCGTCGCCCCCACCGCCAGCGCGGGACCGCCTGCCGCGGGGTAGACCCGGGCGGCCAGCCCCGGGGCGAGCAGGTCGACGGCGGCCGGGTCGGCCGACACCACGTGCAGGGCCACCCGCCCTGCAGGCAGCCCGTCGAGGGCGCCGCGGGGCACGAGCCGGGATGCCGTGACGCTCTCGCCCCGGGCGAGGGCGGCACCGACCCGACGGTGCACGGCATCGGCGACGGAGGTGAGGGCGCCCGGCTGCACCGCGCCGCGCGGCACGTGGTCGACCCGCAGGTCGGCCTCGGCCAGCACCGCCCCCGCGGGCACGTCGCGGGCGGCCACGAGCGCCGCCGTCACCGGCTCCGCGGGCGGCCGCAGCTCGAGCACGACCAGCAGGACCGCCAGCGCAGCGAGCGCGGCTGACACGAGCCGGCGCAACACCCGACGGCGCCAGCGCGCCCGGCGCCCCGGGCCGGTGAGGCCGGGCAGTGGGCGGGAGGGACGCGACATGCCGACGACGCTAGGCGCCGCGGCACGGCATCCGGCAGGTCAGCTCGCGGGTGTGGACGACGCCGCCGGCTTGGCGGGGGCTGTGGACGACGAGGACGACGAGGAGGAGCCGGACGAGCCCGACGACGTCGTGGACGAGCTCGACGACTTGTCGGAGGACCCGGAGCCGTTGGTGGCCGAGCCGGAGGTCACCGAGGAGCCGGCCCGGGAGTCGGTGCGGTAGAAACCGCCGCCCTTGAAGACGATGCCGACCGCGTTGAAGACCTTGCGCAGGCGCCCCTCGCACTCGGGGCACACGGTCAGCGAGTCGTCACTGAACGACTGCACGGCCTCGAAACGGTGGTCGCACTCGGTGCACGCGTAGGCGTACGTCGGCACGGGGGTCCTCCTGCGGTGAATGTGGTGCGCCGTCCCCGGGCACCGGGAGGTGCTGGCGGGGGCCGTCGGGCGGCGACGGCGCCACCCAAGGATAAGCGGTACCCGACCCTTGCTTGTTCCCGTGCCCGCCGCGCCGGGCAACACCGGACCCTGCGCCCCCGCCCGCAGCGGCACCACGACGTCAGGGCCAGTCGGCCAGCCGGCCGCCGCGGCTGACCGCGTGCAACCGCGTCTCGGTCCGCTCCCTCACGGCGCTGGGCGCCACG
>JBJMHU010000112.1:0-4897 GCA_045807225.1 Ornithinibacter sp.
CTGGCGTTCTCCCGCCTGGGACCCCTCTCGCGGGCGACCCCGAGACCCTGACCGGCATCCGGCAGTCCGTGCTAGCCTTGGAGGAAACCTACAGAACCAGCCGCAAAGGTTCGTCCCCCACGTCACGAGATGGTCACGGCCGGCAGGGCAGGGTGGAACACGTGATCGTCATCGTCTGCCCCGGCCAGGGCTCCCAGACCCCGGGCTTCCTCGCCCCGTGGCTCGAGCTGCCCGGCCTGCGTGACCAGCTGACCGCCCTGTCCGACGCGGCCGGGGTCGACCTCGTCACCCACGGCACCACCTCCGGCGAGGACACCATCAAGGACACCGCGGTCGCCCAGCCGCTGCTCGTCGGCGCCGGGCTGCTCGCCCTGCGAGCCGTCGCCGGCAACGCCCAGGGCGGGGATGCCGGGGTGCCGGCCGGCACCGGAGCCCTCGCCGGGCACTCGGTCGGCGAGATCACGGCCGCCGCCGCGGCCGGGGTGCTCACCGAGACCGACGCCATGCGATTCGTCGCCCAGCGCGGCCGGGCGATGGCCAAGGCCAGCGCGGCAACGCCCACTGGCATGAGCGCAGTGCTCGGCGGTGACCCCGACGACGTGCTCGCCGCCATCGAACGGCACGACCTCACCCCCGCCAACGTCAACGGCGCCGGCCAGGTCGTCGCGGCCGGGTCGCTCGACGCCCTCGCGGCCTTTGCGGCCGACCCGCCGGCCCGGGCGCGGGTGATCCCCCTGAAGGTGGCCGGCGCCTTCCACACCCACTTCATGCAGGCCGCCGTCGGCGAGCTGGGGACCGACTGGACCGACCACGACGTCTCCGACCCCGGCGTCACCCTGGTCTCCAACCGCGACGGCGCGGTGGTGACCGACGGCCGCGAGGTCCTCGACCGGCTGGTGGCGCAGGTGTCCAACCCGGTGCGCTGGGACCTGTGCATGGAGCGGTTCACCGACCTCGGCGTCACCGCCATCCTCGAACTGCCGCCGGCCGGCACTCTCGTCGGCCTCGCCAAGCGGGCGCTCAAGGGCGTCGAGCTGCTCGCGCTGAAGACGCCCGACGACCTCGACGCCGCCCGCACCCTCATCAAGGAGCACTCGGCATGACCGTGACCCCCAAGGGCTTCGCCTCTGCGCTGCAGGTGTCGGCCCCCAGCCTGCACGCCCGGATCGCCGGCATCGGCGGCTACCGGCCGCGGCGGGTGGTGCCCAACTCCGAGATCGTCGACCGCATCGACTCCTCCGACGAGTGGATCCGCGAGCGTTCCGGCATCATCGAGCGGCGCTGGGCGGGCGAGGGCGAGTCGGTGGTCGACATGTCGATCTTCGCCGCCGAGCCGGCGCTCGAGATGGCGGGCCTGCAGGGCTCCGACATCGACACCGTCATCGTCGCCACGGTGAGCTGGCCCTACCAGACCCCGGCCGCCGCGCCACTGGTCGCCCAGCGGCTCGGCAGCAGCGGCGCCGCCTTCGACATCTCGGCGGCCTGTGCCGGCTACTGCCACGGCATCGCCATGGCGTCCGACATGGTGCGCGGCGGCACGGCCGTCAACGTGCTGGTCGTGGGTGTCGAGCGGCTGTCCGACTTCACCAGCCGCGACGACCGGGGGACCGCGTTCATCTTCGGCGACGGCGCCGGGGCGGCCGTGGTCACCCGGTCCGAGACGCCCGGCATCGGCCCCACCATCTGGGGTTCCGACGGCGAGAAGTGGGAGGCCATCTCCCAGACCGAGAGCTGGATCGACGTGCACCAGCAGAAGCTGGGCTGGCCGCACATCGGCATGCAGGGCCAGACCGTCTTCCGCTGGGCCGTGTGGGGCATGGCCCCGGTCGCCCAGCGCGCCCTCGACGCCGCCGGCATCACCGTCGACCAGCTCGACGCGTTCATCCCCCACCAGGCCAACGTGCGCATCGTCGACGCCATGGCCAAGCAGCTCAAGATCCCTGACGGCGTGCCGATCGCCCGGGACATCGCCTACACGGGCAACACCTCCGCGGCATCCGTGCCGCTGGCGATGGAGCGGATGGTGCGCCACGGCGAGGTGGCCCGCGGCGGCCTCGCCCTGCAGATCGGCTTCGGCGCCGGGCTGTCATACGCCGCACAGGTCGTCGTCATCCCCTGACGCACAGCTCCCGTGGGCCCACGGGTCACCCGGGCCACCCGCAAGAGCACACCCGAGAAGAGATCGAAGGAGCATCGCAATGGCACAGAGTGAGCAGGAGATCCTCGCCGGACTGGCCGAGATCGTCAACGAGGAGACCGGGCTCGACCCGGCCGAGGTCCAGTCGGACAAGTCGTTCACCGACGACCTCGACATCGACTCGCTGTCGATGATGACGATCGTGGTCAACGCCGAGGAGAAGTTCGGCGTGCGCATCCCCGACGACGAGGTCAAGAACCTCACCACGGTCGGCGACGCCGTCGGCTTCATCGCCAAGAACCAGGCCTGACCCAGCTCGTCCGCCCCTCCCCCTCGCCTCGAGGGCGGAGGGGGCGGACACTGGACTCCACGTCATCCACGTCCCTTCCCACAAGGAGCTGCAGGACCCATGAGCGAGCGACGCGTCGTCGTGACCGGACTCGGAGCGACCACCCCCCTCGGCGGCACCATCGCCGAGACCTGGGACGGCATCCTGGCGGGACGGTCAGGGGCCAAGCCCCTCCCTGAGGAGTGGCTCGAGAAGTACGAGCTGCCCGTGCACTTCGCGTGCACGATCGCGCAGAAGCCCGAGGAGGTGCTCACCAAGGTCGAGGTCCGCCGGATGGACCCCAGCGCCCAGTACGCGGTCATCGCATCCCGCGCGGCGATGGAGGATGCCGGCTCCCCCGAGATCGACCCGCTGCGCCTCGGCGTCGCGATCGGCACCGGCATCGGCGGCGTCTGGACCCTCCTCGACCAGTGGGACGTCCTCAAGGAGAAGGGCCTGCGCCGGGTCTTCCCCCTCGCCGTCCCGATGCTCATGCCGAACACCTCGGCCGGCAACGTCTCGCTGCAGCTCGGTGCCCGCGCCGGCGCCCACACCACCGTGTCGGCCTGCGCCTCGGGCGCGGAGTCGATGGGCACCGGCTACGACATGATCCGGGCCGGCCGCGCCGACATCGTCGTCGCCGGCGGCACCGAGGCGGCCATCCACCCGCTGCCGTTCGCGGGGTTCGCGCAGATGCAGGCCCTCTCGACCCGTAACGACGACATCGCCGCGGCGTCGCGCCCGTACGACACCGGCCGCGACGGCTTCGTCATGGGCGAGGGTGCGGCCGTGATGGTGCTCGAGGAGTACGAGCACGCCGTGGCCCGCGGAGCCCGCATCTACGCCGAGTTCGCATCGATCGGGATGTCGGCCGACGCCCACCACATCACCGCTCCCGAGCCCGAGGGCGCCGGCGCCTCGAGGGCCATGCAGGAGGCGGTCGAGCGAGCCGGCCTGAGCGTCAAGGACATCGTGCACATCAACGCGCACGCCACCTCGACCCCGGTGGGCGACGTCGCCGAGGCCAACGCCGTGCGCCGGGCCTTCGGTGCCGCCGCCGACGACATGTGCGTCAGCGCCACCAAGTCGATGACCGGTCACCTGCTCGGTGCGGCCGGCGCGCTCGAGGGACTGCTGGCCGTGCTGTCGGTACACCACCGCGTCGCCCCGGCGGCCATCAACATCGACGACTTCGACCCGAAGATCGACCTCGACGTCGTGCGCGGCGAGCACCGCACGCTGCCCGACGGCGACATCGCGGCGCTCAACAACTCCTTCGGGTTCGGCGGCCACAACGTCGCGCTCGTCGTGAAGAGCGTCTGAGGCCCGCCCAGCCCCGCCACGAAGCTGCGCGCAACCCGCGCACCACGACGACGCCCCCGCTTCCTCCCGGGGGTGTCGTCGTGTGTGTGTGCGTGGGCGGCGCGCTTGGTCAGCCGACCTTGTGCAGCCAGCGCACCGGCGCACCGTCACCGGCATACCGGAAGGGCTCGAGCTCGTCGTCCCAGTCGGTGCCGAGCAGCTCCTCGACCATCTCGTGCATGGCGTCCGAGCTGCCCTGGGCCAGCATGAGCACCTCGCGCAGGCGGTCCTCGTTGATCACGGCGTCGCCGCTCGCCGAGACCCAGGTGTGGTGGATGCCCAGGCGCGGGGTGTGCGACCAGCGCGAGCCGTCGCAGCCGGGGCTGGGCTCCTCGGTGACCTCGTAGCGCAGGTGGTCCCAGCCGCGCAGGGCCGAGGCGATCCGGGCGCCGGTGCCCGGTTCACCGGCCCAGCTCAGCTCGGTGCGCACCAGGCCCGGGGCGGCCGGCTGGGCGGTCCAGTCGACGGCCACCCGGGTGCCGAGCACCCCTTCGATGGCCCAGACGACGTGCGGGCACAGCGCCTTGGGGGTCGAGTGGACGTAGACCACTCCCCGCGTGTTGGTACGCGGCATCGCGACAGACATCCTGGCCTCCTTCGCGTGCGAGGGACGTCTTCCCCAACGCCGGTGCGCGCGATGTCTGGCCTGCTGGTCTGCCGGTGGCCGGGTTCTAACCCGGGGCGGATGCCGTGTGGCGGTGCTCTGAGGGCACGTGCGAGTGCCGTTGTGCGTCACATCATGCCCCAACCGCCCCATCTGCACCAGCAAACGCAGCAATCCCGTCCGGCTCGGGTCCAGGCGCGCGAGGTTCGTACGGGCCCATCCCGGTAGGCTCGCGGCGCCCGCAGCCGGCTTCACGGCGGCGGGTCCGGGGCGTTAGCTCAGTCGGTCAGAGCAGCGGACTCATAATCCGTCGGTCGTCGGTTCAAGCCCGACACGCCCCACCAGGTAGCCGCCGTCAAGGACCTGCACAAGAACCGCATGTCCGGCCACTGCGCTGACTTTGCTACGCCGGGACCCGTTCAGGTGTCCGGCAACGCCGTGCTCAGTCTTTTCGAAGCGGCCTCAA